>JAHFQQ010000165.1:6437-7799 GCA_023259235.1 Polaromonas sp.
TTGACCTTGTAGGCAACTGTGGGCGCGACGATCAACTGCATCAGGTCCATGCCGAGCCTGCCGCCGCCACAGAGGACGTTGGCCGGCCCCTGGCCGCAGTTGAGCTGGCCGCCGTCGTAGTTGGTGTTCATGCCGCCGTTGCCGTACACCGTGATGCCGACGCCGAGCTTGTCATTGACGGCTTTGTTGAAGCCGATTTCTGGCACCAGGAAGAGGTTGCTGTCGCTGTCAACGGCAGCGTCGACCATGCCGCCGGAGCGGCTCATGCCGCGCTTGGGCATGAACGCGCTGAGTCCGCCTTCAACACGGTTGCCCGCCCAGGCCGCCGCGGCCGGGTTGTTGGCGCCCGCAAAGGCGTCATCGCTCATCGCTACCGAGGCGCCTCCCATGCCCATGGCTTTCATGCCATAGCCAATGGGGAAATAGCCGTCCGTGGCAAACGCCGAACCGGCCGCAAGCAGCGCGGCAAGGGGTGTCAGGCAAAGGAGTTTTCTGGAAGCTTTCATGGTTGTCTCCGGTGGTTGTGGTGAAAGGGGTGCAGGAATCATTACTGGGATGGTGATTGGTGGTAAGAGCGGGCGGCGTCACCAGTACGCCAACAGATGGCCTTTTACGACTTTGGACTCGATGTGCTTGAGAGGGCCATTTCCATTCTTGATGCAGTCTCCGCTTTTCGCATCGAACACCCATTCGTGCTTGGGGCAGGTCAGGGTGCTACCCTTTAGTGCCAGCTCCGGTATGTCGGTGCCCTGGTGCGGGCAGCGGCTGTCAAACACCTGGTAAATTTTCTTGTCGCGATAGATAAAGAGGCCGCGACCGTCGCATTCGGTGCGCATGACTTCGCCGCTCCGGACATCGGTACTGGTCATCACGTCGTGCCACTGGCCTGGGCTGGGCACCGCGGACAGGTTAATGAGCGCCTCAGGTTGGAATTCGGGGAGTTTCATGTCCAGAATGATGTCCACTGCCCAGATTATTTTGACGAGGCCCAATGCCGGAAACGCCATCAGCAGCGCGTCCAGAATCTCCACGGGTGTGCAACCCTCGCGCAGGGCTCGCCGCAGGTATTGGCGAAAGCCGCGCTCGGTCTGGGCATGAACTTTGGTGATGACGGAGATCAGGTTTCTGGTCTTGGGCTCCAGGTGTTTTCCGGCCTCTTTCAGGAACGCGAAATAATGGCCAAGCGCTTCGGGCCGGGCTTTGAGCAAGTAGTTCAGCGCATCACTCATGGTGAGAAAAATTCATTTGGCTAATGGAAATTGAGAACCATCACAGGGTGTTCTGAAAGCCCCATCACTTTTTGCGCCACACCACCGACCAGTGCCCGGCTAATGCGGCTGTCGCCGCGGCTGCCGATGACAA
>JAHFQQ010000166.1 GCA_023259235.1 Polaromonas sp.
TTCGAGCGCAACAAGCCGGGAATCCGTTGGTGCTCGGCCTGAACATTGGCAAAAATGCCGCCACACCGATTGCGCATGCGGTGGATGACTACCTGATTTGCCTGAGCGGCGTATACCCGCATGCCGACTACGTGACTGTCAACATTTCCAGCCCCAACACAAAAAACCTGCGCTCACTGCAAAGCGATGAAGCGCTCGACGCATTGCTGGAGCGGATTGCGACGCACCGTGAAGCGCTGGCGCGGCAGCATGGCAAGCGCGTACCCATTTTTGTAAAGATCGCCCCTGACCTCGATGACGCTCAAGTGCAGGTGATTGCCGCCATGCTCAAGCGTCACGCCATGGACGGCGTGGTTGCGACCAACACCACGCTGAGCCGGGACGCCGTCAAGGGCCTGCGTCATGCCGCGGAAGCCGGCGGCCTGAGCGGAGCGCCAGTGCTGGAAGCCAGCAACCGCGTGATCGGCCAACTGCGCGACGCACTGGGAAAGAGCTTCCCCATCATCGGCGTCGGTGGCATCATGAGCGGCGCGGACGCGATCTCCAAAATCAGGGCTGGCGCAGATGTGGTGCAGATTTACACCGGGCTTATCTACAAAGGCCCGTCGCTCGTGAGCGAAGTTGCGCTTGCCATAAAGAATGACCATTCGCCCAAATGAATCTGGAACAGGCCGCGATCAGATTCATGGCATTTCAAAACCCTGCAACCCCTCAAGGCTTGCACCGGAGACCCAAACTTGACTCCCGCCCAAATGTTGCAGGCGCCCCCCTACCCTCACCTGCTGGCCCCACTGGATTTGGGCTTCACCACCTTGAAAAACCGGGTGCTGATGGGCAGCATGCACACTGGCCTGGAAGACGGGCGCAAGCATTTCCCGGCCATGACGGCCTACTTCGCCGAGCGTGCCCGCGGCGGCGTCGGGCTGATGGTCACCGGCGGCTTTGCCCCCAACATCGTCGGCTGGACCAAGCCCTTTGCCGGCATGCTGGCAAGCTCGGGGGCAGCGCGCCGCCACAAACAGGTGACGGATGCGGTGCACGCCGAGGGTGGCAAAATCGCGCTGCAAATCCTGCACACCGGTCGCTATGGCTACCACCCACTGTGCGTGGCCCCGTCCCGCATCCAGACCCCGATTTCGCCGTTTGCGCCGCGTGAACTGAGCGCCGGTGGCATTGAGCGGCAAATCTGCGCCTTCATCCGCTGCGCACTGCTGGCGCGCGAGGCAGGCTATGACGGCGTCGAAATCATGGGCAGCGAAGGCTATTTCATCAACCAGTTCCTCGTCACCCGCACCAACCAGCGCAGCGACGACTGGGGCGGCAGCTATACCAACCGCATGCGCCTGGCGGTCGAGATTGTGCGGCGCACGCGCACCGCCGTGGGGCCCGATTTCATCCTGATTTACCGCCTCTCTCTGATCGACCTGATTCCCGATGGCAGCAGTTGGGAAGAAGTCGTGCTGCTTGCCAAAGCCGTCGAAGCGGCAGGCGCCACGCTGATCAACAGCGGCATTGGCTGGCATGAAGCGCGGGTGCCCACGATTTCCACGTCGGTGCCGCGCGGAGCCTTCACCTGGGTCACCAGGAAACTGCGGACTGAACTGCGTGCCGCGGGCGTGATGATCCCACTCATTACCAGCAACCGCCTCAACATGCCTGAAGTCGCTGAGCAGGTGCTGGCCGATGGCTGCGCCGACATGGTCAGCATGGCCCGTCCCTTCCTGGCCGATCCCGAGTTTGTCAACAAGGCCGCGCAGGGCCGCAGCCAGGACATCAACACCTGCATCGCCTGTAATCAGGCCTGCCTGGACCACGCGTTCAGGGGCAAGCTGGCCAGTTGTCTGGTCAACCCGCGCGCCGGGCATGAAACCGAACTGATCATCCGCAATGCATCGGTAAAAAAGCGTGTTGCGGTGATTGGCGCAGGCCCCGCTGGCCTGGCAGCGGCCAGCACGCTGGCCGAGCGCGGCCACGACGTGACGCTGTGCGACGCCGCCGATCAGATTGGTGGGCAATTCAATCTGGCCAGGCGCGTGCCAGGCAAGGAAGAATTTACGGAAACCCTGCGCTACTTCGATCAGCGACTAAAACAGGCAGGCATCAAGCTGCAACTGAACCACCACGTACAAGCCGCCGAACTGCTGGCACAAAAGTTCGACGAAATCATCCTCGCCACCGGTGTGACACCGCGCAACCCACGCATTCCCGGGCAGGAGCACCCCAAGGTGCTGAGCTACATCGACGTACTGCTGGGCCGCCAGCCGGTCGGCCAGCGCGTGGCGCTGATTGGCGCGGGCGGCATCGGCTTTGACGTGGCTGAGTTCCTTGTCACACCGCCCGGCCATTCCAGCACCCTTGACCTGCCCGCCTGGCTGACCGAATGGGGCGTGGCCGACCCTGCCGGAGCGCGCGGCGGCGTGGTAAAGCCCCTCAGCACACCGCCCGAGCGCCAAGTCACCCTGCTGCAGCGTAAACCCGGCAAACTCGGCGCCAATCTTGGAAAAACCACCGGGTGGATTCACCGCGCCGCGCTCAAGATGAAGAATGTGCAAATGCTCTCGGGCGTCAACTACGAACGCATAGCCGAGGAAAACTCGGCTTTGGGCCTGTTCATCACCTTCGGCGATGAGCACCAAAACGGGACGGTGCTCGTGGTGGACAACATCGTACTGTGCGCCGGCCAGGAGCCCTTGCGCGAACTGCTGGAGCCACTTCGCGCCGCGGGTGTCAAAACGCATGTCATCGGCGGCGCGGATGAAGCCAGCGAACTCGACGCCAAACGCGCAATTGATCAGGGAACGCGCCTGGCTGCGGTGATCTAGCCAGGAAAACACCAGCCGGGAGCTTCCCAACGGGCTGTCGCTGATTTTGTATGCTACGAAATAAATTGCTTACCCCCTGTCCGCAAGGGCTTGAACGCCTACTTATGCTTCAATCCGGCACAAACCCGGCTTTGAACTTCACCTTGTCTTCGGGCAGTTCAAGGGTGACCATCTGCCCCATCTTGTTGTCGGCCAGCCGGCAAGCCGAAAATAGGCTGTACTTGCCTTTGAGGTTATAGTTTTCCAGATCAATCAGCATGTAGGGGTAGGGCAAAAAAACCTCATATAAAAAAATCGTCCGGTGCCGGTTGCGCGGCGACGGAAAAAGCTTGTAATGGTCGGTGGTGATGATTTGTGACGTTGCCATGGTGAGTGTTGTCCGGTGTCCTGATCGAGCAGAGGGCGGGAAGCCCCCTCATCGCACTTACCCTATTGTCCCGCATGAAAATCCATGACCGAGCGCCATCCAACCCCTGACAAAGAACAGATTGCACTGCTTGAACCTTTCGAGCGGCTTGGCCTGCCCCAGATCGAGGTGATAGCAACCGCGCAGCAAGCTGGCCGCGCACTGCAGAAACTGGCCGAGGCCGCAGCCTTGGGGTTTGACACTGAATCAAAGCCCACATTCGCCAGAAACGAGGCCTCCCACGGGCCGCACATCGTGCAGCTTTCTACGCTGGACCGGGGCTATATTTTTCAACTTGAAGACGCCAGTTGCCGCCACGCAGTGGCGGCGTTGCTCGAGGCCCGCAATATCATCAAGGCCGGCTTTGGCCTGGGCGACGACCGGCAACGCATCACAGCCAAGCTCGGCGTGGACCCGCAAGGCGTGCTCGACCTCAATACCGTATTCAGGGATCGCGGCTACCGCAAAGACATGGGCGTACGTGGTGCCGTGGCAGTGATGTTCAACAAGCGCTTCATCAAGTCGAGAAAAGCCACCACCTCCAACTGGGCGAACGCGCAACTGACGCAAGCGCAAATCATCTACGCTGCCAACGACGCCTATGCGGCACTTCGGGTGCTTGAGGCGCTGGGTTTGAACTCACCAAAAACCATGGACGCTGCACGCGCAATCGTGGATCGCGGGCGGATAAATCATATGGAGGTGGGCGGTACCCACCCTGCCTGACGTGAAAGCCATCCCCCAAAACCGTAAAAACTCCTGGCTCAAGAAGCTTGGCCCTGGACTCATCACCGGCGCGGCAGACGACGATCCCAGCGGGATTGCGACCTATTCTCAAGCGGGCGCGCAGTTCGGCTTCAACCTGCTGTGGACGATTTTGCTCACCTCCCCGTTGATGGTCGGCATTCAAGTGGTCAGCGCCCGAATCGGGCGGGTGAGCGGCCACGGCCTGGCCACCAACATTCGCCGGCACTTCCCGGCATGGCTCCTGTATGGCATCGTCGGGCTTTTGCTGATCGCCAACACGATCAACATTGCGGCCGACGTTTCCGCCATGGGCGAAGCGCTGAAGCTGATTGTTGGCGGCCCCGCACAAGCCTACGCGGTGGCGTTCGGCATCGTATCGCTGCTGCTGCAGGTCTTCATTCCATACCGGCGTTATGTGCGCATCCTGAAATGGCTTACATTGGCACTGCTGGCGTACGTCGCCACGGCGTTTGTCGTGCATATTCCGTGGCCGCAGGTGCTGCTCAGGACGTTGGTACCACAACTGTCATGGAAGAAGGACTACATCACCACCGTCGTGGCGGTCTTCGGCACGACGATCAGTCCCTATCTCTTTTTCTGGCAGGCATCGCAGGAGGTCGAGGAGCAGCTGGCCGACCCGCAGGCGCAGCCGCTCATCAAGGCGCCGCAGCAGGCCAAGGCCAACCTGCGCCGCATCAAGATCGACACCTACATCGGCATGGCGTTTTCGAATCTGGTGGCCTTCTTCATCATCCTGACGACGGCGGTCACGCTCAACCTGCATGGTGTCACCGGGATTCAGACGTCGGCGCAAGCCGCCACGGCATTGCGTCCGATTGCCGGCGAGTTTGCCTTCCTGTTGTTCAGCGCCGGCATCATTGGCACCGGCTTGCTGGCGATCCCGGTGCTGGGCGGGTCTTCCGCCTACGCAATGGCAGGGGCCTTCCGGTGGAAAAACAGCCTGGAGCGCAAGCCCATGCAGGCGAAGCATTTCTACGCGATCATCGCCGTCTCGACCGTGATCGGCTCCGCGCTGGGCTTTACGCCGATCAATCCGATCAAGGCGCTGTACTGGAGCGCCGTCATCAACGGCGTCATCTCCGTGCCGATCATGGTGGTGATGATGTTGATGGCCGTGCGCCCCGACATCATGGGGCAGTTCGTCATCTCCACCCGGCTCAAGATGCTGGGCTGGCTGGCGACGTTGATGATGGCGGCCGCGGTTTGCGCCATGTTTTTGACCCAGTGAGAAAATCAGCTACGAACGCACAGGATAGTCAACCCGTGCCCCGTAAAAACTCTACCTCCCTGTTCCCGGAATTGACTTTGGCAGGGACTCAAGGACTTACAGGCCTCAATAGTCCCCACCACTCCCGCTGGCCAAACTCTCAAACTTGGTAATCCGGTTGATGAACGCCAGCTTCACCATTCCCGTCGGGCCGTTGCGCTGCTTGCTGATGATGACTTCGGCAACGCCAGGCTCCTTGCAGGCATCCTTGGTGTAGTACTCGTCGCGATAGATAAACATGATGATGTCGGCGTCCTGCTCGATCGCGCCGGACTCGCGCAGATCGCTCATCAGTGGCCGCTTGTCGGTGCGGGACTCGACGCCGCGGCTGAGCTGCGAGAGCGCCACCACGGGGCACTGCAGTTCCTTGGCCAGTGCCTTCAGACCGCGTGAAATCTCGCCAACGGCGGTGGCGCGGTTCTCTTCGCTCATGCTGGATGAAACGCTCATCAGTTGCAGGTAATCGACAACGATCAGGCCAAGCTTGCCGCATTGGCGCGCCAGTCGCCTGGCATTGGCGCGCAATTCACTGACCGTGAGACCCGGGGTTTCATCAATGTGCAGCGAGATGTTGCGCAGCTTTTCAATGGCCTCGGTCAGACGCGGCCACTCCTCATCAGTGAGATTGCCGGTGCGCAGATGCGTCTGGTCAATGCGGCCAATCGAGCCAACAATACGTACCGCCAGTTGCGACGCGCCCATCTCCATCGAGAACACCGCAACAGGCAGGCCCTCGTGCAGGGCCACATGTTCGGCGATATTGATGGCCAGCGCGGTCTTGCCCATCGACGGGCGCGCCGCCAAAATGACCAGGTCGCCGGCCTGAAAGCCGGCCGTCATGCGGTCCAGGTCGATGAAGCCGGTCGGCACGCCTGTGACATCGTTCGGGTTTTCCGACATTTCGGTGACGCGATCAAGCAAGGCGACGACCAGCGTGTCCATGCTTTGAAAACCCTGCTTCATGCGGGAGCCCTGCTCGCCGATGTTGAATATCTTCTGCTCGGCTTCGTCAAGAATGGTTGCCACCGCTTTTCCCTGCGGGCTAAATGCGTTGGTGGCGATCTCGTCCGAGGCAGCAACCAGTTTGCGCAGGATGGAACGCTCACGAACAATCTCGGCATAGCGTCGAATATTGGCAGCGCTGGGCACGTACTGGGCCAGCGCGTTGAGGTAGCTCAAGCCTCCGACGTCGTCGGCCTTGCCCTGATTTTGCAGGTGCTCATAGACGGTAATGATATCGGCCGGTCTGGAGGCATTGATCAGCGCGCCTGCTGCGGCATAAATGAGCTGGTGCTCGCGGCGGTAGAAATCCTGGTCGGTCAGCAGGTCGGCCACGCGATCCCAGGCACTGTTGTCAAGCAGCAGGCCGCCCAGCACACTGGATTCGCCTTCGATGGAGTGCGGCGGAATGCGCAACTGGGCAATCTGGCGGTCGACGCTGTAACCAGGGTCGCCAAAGGTGGAAAGTAGGGCTGACATGGGGTTTCCTTGAGGAGATCGTAAATGGTACGCCGGGAGCACAAAAGCCCAGCGGACAAGTCTGTGGATAACCGGGGGAAATCGGGTGGAAATGCGATCTGGAGGTGTGTACAACCAGAAAAGCCGGCCTTGCCGCTAGGCCAAAAAAAAGCCGCTCGGGGAGCGGCCTTGATGCGTAGTGCGATTTCCGCTCAAGCGGTTTCGCCGTACACCGTTACCGTGATGTCAACCATCACGTCGGTGTGCAGTGCAACGCTTACAGCATGGTCACCCACGGTTTTCAGATGCCCGGCAGGCATGCGGATTTGCGCCTTCGCCACCGTAAAGCCCAGCTTTGCCAACTCGTGAGCGATATCGAGGTTGGTCACAGAACCGAACAGACGACCATCAACACCGGCCTTCTGCGTGAGCTTGACGCTGGTACCGCTGAGCTTTTCGCCCTGGGTCTGCGATTCAGCCAGCCTGGCGGCAGCAACTTTTTCAAGTTCCGCGCGCTTGACTTCGAATTCCTTGATGGCCGATGCGGTGGCACGGCGGGCGCTGCCGGACGGAATCAGAAAGTTGCGGGCGTAACCGTCCTTGACTTTGACCACGTCACCCAGTGCGCCGAGGTTGACAACTTTGTCGAGCAGAATAATTTGCATGGGTTACTCCTTACAGGCTTTTGTGCTGGTCGCTGTAAGGCAGCATCGCAAGGAAGCGAGCACGCTTGACGGCGGTATTGATCTGGCGCTGAAAAATCGCGCGCGTGCCGGTCAGGCGCGCAGGAATGATTTTTCCATTTTCAGAAACAAAATCGCGCAGGGTGTCGATATCCTTGTAGTCGATTTCCTCGACGCCAGCCGCTGTGAAGCGGCAAAAACGCTTGCGCTTGAACAGCAGGGATTGGGTATTGCGCTTGGGGCGCTTGTCTTTGTTGAAACGTTTTGGTCCGGCCATGATGGACTCCTTAAATGGGGTTCAGTACTTGCTCTGCCTGAGGTGTCGGGTGAAGAGCTTGAATATGAAAAACAACG
>JAHFQQ010000358.1 GCA_023259235.1 Polaromonas sp.
GCTGATCGACTTGGTGAACAGCGATGTTCTTGTAGTCTCTCATGACTACCAGGCTCGTCTGGACCGCTCAGCGAAAGGATCGGGTCAAACCGCGCGGAATGACGCACGCAGGGGATTGCAGGTCGTCAGGAAAAGGGCAATTTGACAAAACGGCCGGGGTCACTGATGGTGTTGATAGACTTCATCGGATGGCAGATACAGAAAAACAGCATTCCCCCATGATGGCCCAGTACCTCGCCATCAAGGCGGAGTACCCCGACACCTTGCTGCTCTACCGCATGGGCGACTTTTACGAGGTGTTCTATGCCGATGCCGAAAAAGCCGCGCGCCTGCTCGACATCACGCTGACGCGGCGCGGCCAGTCGGCCGGCGAGCCGGTGGTCATGGCGGGCGTGCCGTTTCATTCGCTTGAAGGCTATCTGGCCAAACTCATCAAGCTTGGCGAGTCGGTGGCGATCTGCGAGCAGGTCGGCGATGTCGCCACCAGCAAAGGACCGGTAGAGAGAAAAGTAGCCAGGGTGGTAACTCCCGGCACACTGCTGGACGCCGGGCTGCTGAGCGACAAGGCCGAATCCATCCTGCTGGCTGTGCACCAGGGCGCGCGCAATACCTGCGGCCTGGCCTGGCTCAGCGTGACGCAGGGCGAGATTCATCTGGCTCAATGCGCCAATGACGAGCTGCAAGCCTGGCTGGCCCGCGTCGGCCCGAGTGAGCTGCTGTACAACATCGATGTCACGCCCGCTTTTGAGCAGTGCCTGAAAAGCTGGCGCTGTGCCACCAGCGCCCGAGCGGCCTGGCAGTTTGACGCCGCGCTGGGGTCACGCCGCCTGATGGAACAGCTTAAAGTGGCGTCGCTGGCATCCTGGAACGCCGAAACCCTGAATGAAGCCCACGCCGCCGCATCGGCGCTGCTGGGTTACGCCGAACACACGCAGGGCCGCAGCCTTCCGCATGTGCAGGGCTTGCAGGTGGAGCGGGCGGGCGAGCTGGTCGAGCTGCCGCAAACCACGCGGCGCAATCTGGAACTCACCCAGACCCTGCGCGGCGAAGACTCGCCCACGCTGTTTTCGCTGCTCGACACCTGCACCACCGGCATGGGCAGCCGGGCGCTGAAAAGCTGGCTGCTGAGCCCGCGCCGCGACCGCGCCGAGGCGGCGGCACGGCTCGAAGCCGTGACGCAGTTGCGCGGCGGTGCCCAGCAAACCCTGCGTGCCCAACTCAGGGGCTGCAGCGATGTGGAACGCATCACGGCGCGTCTTGCGCTGCGCCAGGTGCGCCCACGCGAGCTGGTGGCGCTGCAACTGACACTACAGAAAACAGAGCTGCTTGCGCCCGTGGATACTGGGCTAGCGGCACTTTTGACTAATATTTTTGAGGATTTGCAAGCGCCGCCGGGCTGCGCGGCGCTGCTGGGGCGCTATCTGCTGGACGAACCCGCGGCGCTGATCCGCGACGGCGGGGTCATCAGGCACGGCTGCGATGCCGAGCTGGACGAGCTGCGCGCCATCCAGACCAACTGTGACGATTTCCTGCTCGATCTTGAGGGCCGTGAAAAGGCCCGCACCGGGATTGCCAACCTGCGCGTGCAGTTCAACAAGGTGCATGGCTTTTACATCGAGGTCACGCAGGGCCAGCTCGATAAAGTACCGGCCGACTACCGGCGCCGCCAGACGCTGAAGAATGCCGAGCGCTACATCACGCCCGAGCTCAAGGCTTTTGAAGACAAGGCCCTGTCGGCCTCGGCGCGTGCGCTGGCACGCGAGAAGTGGCTGTACGAGCAGTTGCTGGACCAGTTGCAGGACTTCATTCCCGCTTTAAGCCGGCTGGCCCGCGCCCTCGCCGCGCTCGACGCGCTGTGCGCGCTGGCTGAACGCTCGCTCACGCTGAACTGGTGCGCGCCAGTGTTCGTCAGGGAGCCCTGTATTGACATTGCCCAGGGCCGCCATCCGGTGGTGGAAAGCAGGCTGGCCGAGACGGGCGGCGGCGCCTTCATTGCCAACGACTGCAGCCTCACCGGCAAGAGCCGCATGCAGGTCATCACCGGCCCCAACATGGGCGGCAAATCGACCTACATGCGCCAGGTGGCGCTGATCGTTCTGCTGGCCAGCATCGGCTCTTATGTGCCAGCCAGCAGTTGCCGGCTGGGGCCGGTTGACGCCATTCACACCCGCATCGGCGCGGCTGACGACGTCGCCAACGCGCAATCGACCTTCATGCTGGAAATGCTGGAAGCCGCGCAAATCCTGCACGCCGCCACATCGCATTCGCTGGTGCTGATGGACGAAATCGGCCGCGGCACTTCAACCTTTGACGGCCTGGCGCTGGCCGGCGGCATTGCCGCCTACCTGCACAACAAATCGCAGGCGTTCACGCTGTTTGCCACG
>JAHFQQ010000359.1 GCA_023259235.1 Polaromonas sp.
CTCGTACCACTGTCGAAACAGGGCCTCCACCGAATCCGCTTCAATGATGGCCTGCTTTTCGAGGGCTCGGACGATCTTGGGATTGTGCCCCTGCTCCAGCTGCCCTTTAAGACGTTGCGCCTCGGTGCGCGCGGCCTTGAGATTGAGGGCCGGATATGAGCCAAGGTCTACGCGGGCGTGCTTGCCGTCGTAGCGGTAGCGCAGTTGAAAAACGATCTTGCCTTTGGGCGTGACGCGCACGCCCATCCCGTCACGATCCGAAAACTCTTCGAGTGCCTCACGGGCCTTGTTGCTGTTCGCCTTGAGCCATGCGTCTGATAGAGTCATGATTCCACCTCGCTGCGTACATATTCTCGAATGAGCTGCCAACGCCATTTTATGTACGCAGTTATGTACGCACATGAGGAGTCTCCGCCTGTCTGGGGTTGACTCAGGTTGTCAGGTCGCTCGAAAAATTTTGCCAATGAAAATCGCATAAAACGCAGGCCGGGTGTCCCGGCTTGCACCCCCTTGACGCTGTGAATGCGCTAGGGGTGGGAGATGATGGCAAAGGTGCGGCGGCGCTTGACTTGCTTTGCGATTTCTGAAGTTTCGGACATAACCAATGATTATCGGCGACGCTGGCGTGAAGCCGGGCCGCGGTGGGACAATGGCGCGCTATGCATCCCAACGCCTTACTCGACTGCTGTTCCGCGCTGCTCAAGCAGGTTCTCAAATTTGACCAGCCCGCTGACATGGTGGTGTCGCGCTGCTTTCGCGAGTTGCGCCTGGGCCCGCGCGAGCGCGCCACGGTGGCCGAAACCATTTACGGCGTGTTGCGCAAGAAAAATCTCTACACCTACCTGGCCCAGCACGGCAGCGGCGCGACCGAGCGGCGCCTGGCAATTCTGGGTTTTGCCGCGCCGCGTGACTTTCTGCTGAGCGCCCTGACCGAGCCTGAAAAAGACTGGCTGGCCCGCTGTGACCAGGTCAAAACAGCGGACCTGATGGAACTGCACCGCCACAACCTGCCGCAATGGCTGGTGGAGCCGCTCAAGGAACAGCTCGGGGATGACTTCTGGCCGCTGGTTGAAAGCCTCAACGCTCCCGCGGGACTCGACTTGCGCGTCAACACCTGGAAGGAAAAACGCGCTGACGTCCAGAAGGAACTTGCAAAGCTGGCTATCAAGACAGTAGCTACTCCGTACTCGCCCTGGGGCCTGCGGCTGGCCGACAAATCACAGCTCGGCAAACTCGACGCCTTCACCCGCGGCGCGATTGAAGTGCAGGACGAAGGCTCGCAGTTGCTGGCGCTGCTGGTTGATGCCAAGCGCGGCGAAATGGTGGTTGATTTTTGCGCCGGCGCGGGCGGCAAGACGCTGGCGCTGGGTGCCTCGATGCGCAACACCGGGCGGCTCTATGCCTTTGACACGTCCGCGCACCGGCTGGCGGCACTCAAGCCGCGGCTGGCCCGCAGCGGCTTGTCCAATGTCCATCCGGTGGCGATTGCCCATGAACGCGATGACCGCATCAAGCGGCTCGCCGGCAAGATTGACCGCGTGCTGGTTGATGCGCCGTGCTCGGGGCTGGGCACCTTGCGGCGCAATCCTGACCTGAAGTGGCGCCAGAATCCGAAGGCGATCGAGGAACTTTCGGCCAAGCAAACCGCTATCCTGCAGAGCGCTGCGCGCCTGCTCAAGCCCGGTGGAAGGCTGGTTTACGCCACTTGCAGCATCCTGCGCGAGGAAAACGAGGCGATTGCCGAGGCCTTCAGTGCTGCGAATAAGGAGTTCAGCGTCCTTGAAGTTGGACCATTGCTGACCCATTTAGGGGTAGAAGGCGCGGAAAGGCTCTGCCGCGGCCCCTACCTGAGGCTGTGGCCGCATTTGCACCAGACCGACGGCTTTTTTGCCGCAGTGTGGCAAAGGGCGTAATTTTCGGGATTTTCGGGGCAGTCGAAACACTGCCAAAATGGTTTTGTGTTTCGGGCAATTGGCCGTCATCGGACTAAAATGAAACGCCCTCTGGCACAACCCGTTGAGCAACAGTTTTAAGCGTTTTGAACAGAGGCGAATGCAGCGAGTTACAGGATATTCATGATTTTTTTTGATGCCGCCCTCGACTGGCTGGCGCATGGGTTGCTGGTAGCCAGCTGGTGGCAGATCGTGTTGTACACGCTGGTGACCACTCACATCACCATTGTCAGCGTGACGCTTTATCTGCACCGCCACCAGGCGCATCGCGCCATGGAACTGCACGCCATTGCGACGCACTTCTTCCGTTTCTGGCTTTGGCTCGGAACTGGCCAGGTGACCAAAGAATGGGTCGCGGTGCACCGCAAGCACCACGCCAAGTGCGAAACCATGGATGACCCGCACAGCCCGCAGACGCGTGGCATCAAGA
>JAHFQQ010000167.1 GCA_023259235.1 Polaromonas sp.
ACCTGGTGCGCGCCATAGCCCATCCACCAATCGAGTGCGCCGCCCAGCGTATTGCCGGCCGTGGCGATCAGCACCGCGGGCCAGAATAGTTGCGGGCTGAGCTTGACCAGCCCGAACACTGCCGGCTCTGAAGCCAGCGGCAGCAGCGTTGCCGAAATGAAGGAGACCACGAAAACCGTGCTCAGTCCGTATTGCGGCAGGGCCAGCAGTGCAATCAGGTGGTGGATCCAGGCTTCCATGGGTAACCGAGTATAGGCAGCGGGGCAGCCTGGCCCTGCCTGAACGACGTCTGCAAGTTCGGGTGCAGATTTCGACTGCTGAAATTTTAGGCAGCTACAATGGCGTCTCGTTTTTCAGCAGCCAGAACCGCCCCATTTTTCATGAACATCGGCCCCTACGCTTTGACAAATCCGCTGTTTGTCGCGCCCATGGCCGGTGTCACCGACCGGCCGTTTCGCAGCCTGTGCAAAAAGCTGGGGGCGGGCTATGCGGTCAGCGAGATGGTGACGTCGCGCCGCGACTTGTGGGACACCCTGAAAACCTCGCGCCGCGCCAACCACGAAGGCGAAGCTGCGCCGATTTCCGTGCAGATTGCCGGCACCGACGCCCGCATGATGGCCGAAGCCGCCGCGTACAACATTGATCGTGGCGCGCAAATCATCGACATCAACATGGGTTGCCCGGCCAAGAAGGTCTGCAACAAGTGGGCCGGCTCAGCACTGATGCAGGATGAAGCACTGGCGCTGCGGATTATTGAGGCGGTGGTGGCGGCCTGCGCGCCGCGCAGCGTTCCCGTCACGCTCAAGATGCGCACCGGCTGGTCCCAGGACCACAAGAATGCCCTGGCGATTGCGCGTGCGGCGCAAAGCGCTGGCGTGCAGATGCTCGCCGTGCATGGCCGCACGCGCGAGCAGGGTTACAAAGGCCGGGCCGAATACGACACGATTGCCGCGGTGAAAGCCGCGCTGCGCATTCCGGTGGTGGCCAACGGCGACATTGACAGCCCCGAAAAAGTCCGCGATGTGCTGGCCTGCACCGGCGCCGATGCCGTAATGATTGGTCGTGCGGCCCAGGGGCGGCCGTGGATTTTCCGGGAAGTGGCGCATTTCCTCGCGACCGGCACGCACCTGGCCGCGCCGCTGGTGGTGGAAGTCAAGCGCCTGCTGCTCGATCATCTGCTCGACCACTACACTTTGTACGGGGAATTGACCGGCACGCGCACCGCGCGCAAGCACATCGGCTGGTATGTCAAAACCTTGCCGGGCGGCGAAGCGTTTCGGGTGCGGATGAACACCCTGGACGACTGCGCGGCGCAATTGAACGCCGTGGCGGATTTTTTTGATGATCTGGGCGTTCGGATGGACCGGATTCCAACGAATAGCGGGACAAGCATTGGTACGACCACGGGCGATGAGCGGGCGGTTTTGTCATCACGAACGAGCAGGTATAAAAACCCGGAGAAAGCAGCCGCATGAGCAAGAAACACATTGAAGAGTGTGTGCGCAACAGCCTGGAAAGCTATTTCAAGGACTTGCGCGGCACCGATCCCGGCGGCATGTACGAGATGATGGTTCGCGTGGTTGAAAAGCCGCTGCTGGAAGTGGTCATGCAGCACGCCGAGCAAAACCAGTCGCGCGCCGCCGGATGGCTGGGTCTGAACCGCAACACGCTGCGCAAGAAGCTGGTCGAGCACAAGCTCATCAAGTAATCCCTGGCAGCCCGGCCTTTCCGGCGATTTATTTCTAAAAGAAGAACATCCATGAATGCATTGATTTCCGTTTCCGACAAGACCGGCATCCTCGAGTTCGCGCAAGCCCTGCATGCGCTGGGAATCAAGCTGCTTTCCACTGGCGGCACGGCCAGACTGCTGGCGGACGCTGGCCTGCCCGTGACCGAAGTGGCCGAGCTCACCGGCGTTCCTGAAATGCTCGATGGCCGCGTCAAGACCCTGCACCCCAAGGTGCACGGCGGCCTGCTCGCCCGGCGCGACGTGCCCGCGCACATGGCGGCGCTGAAAACCCACGGCATTGACACCATCGACTTGCTGGTCGTCAATCTTTACCCGTTTGAAGCCACGGTGGCCAAGCCCGGCTGCACACTCGAAGACGCGATTGAAAACATCGACATCGGCGGCCCGGCCATGGTGCGCTCGGGCGCGAAGAACTGGAAAGACGTGGGCGTGCTGACCGATGCGTCGCAATACGCGGGCGTGCTTGCCGAACTCAAGGCGGCCGGCAAGCTGACGGATGCGACCAAATTCGCCTTGTCAGTGGCCGCTTTCAACCGCATCAGCCAGTATGACGGCGCGATCAGCGACTACCTCTCCAGCATTCAGCCTGACGGAAGCCACGCACTGTTTTCGGGCCAGGCCAATGGCCGCTTCATCAAGCTGCAAGACCTGCGCTACGGCGAAAACTCGCACCAGCAGGCCGCCTGGTATCGTGACCTGTACCCGGCGCCGGGCTCGCTGGTCACGGCCCGGCAGCTGCAGGGCAAGGAGCTGTCGTACAACAACATTGCCGATGCGGACGCCGCGTGGGAATGCGTCAAAAGCTTTGACAGGCAGCGGGACGGCGCGGCCTGCGTCATCCTGAAACATGCCAACCCCTGCGGCGTGGCCATCGGGGCCGATGCGCTGCAGGCTTACAGCAAAGCCTTCAAAACCGACCCGACCTCGGCCTTTGGCGGCATCATTGCCCTGAACTGCCCGCTGGATGAGGGCGCGGCACTGCAGATTTCAAAGCAGTTTGTCGAAGTGCTGATGGCGCCCAGCTTCACGCCCGCGGCGCTGGAAGTCATGAAAGGCAAGGTCAACGTGCGGCTCCTGCAGATTGATCTGCCGCCGGGTGGTGCTACCGCCTGGCAACAAGGCCGCAATCTGATCGATGTCAAACGCGTTGGCTCGGGCCTCCTGATGCAAACTGCCGACAACCACGAACTGCTGCTTACCGACCTGAAAGTGGTCAGCAAATTGCAGCCTACGCCAGAGCAACTGCAGGACCTGCTGTTTGCCTGGAAAGTCGCCAAGTACGTCAAGTCCAATGCCATCGTGTTTTGCGGCGGCGGCATGACGCTGGGCGTCGGCGCAGGCCAGATGAGCCGGGTCGACTCGGCGCGCATTGCCTCGATCAAGGCGGCCAATGCGGGCTTGTCCCTGCAAGGTTCAGCGGTGGCGAGCGATGCCTTTTTCCCGTTTCGCGACGGCCTTGACGTGGTGGTCGATGCGGGCGCGGCCTGCGTGATTCAGCCGGGCGGCAGCATCCGCGATGATGAAGTGATTGCCGCCGCCAACGAGCGCGGCGTGGCGATGGTGCTGACCGGCGTGCGGCATTTCAGGCATTGAGCGCAACGCCAGGCATCCAGCGGTTTCTATAAGTAAAAACAGTGTTTCACCCTTATATGGCGGCAGTGGGTAGCTATTGAATCAATAGTGCTCTCAGGTGCTACCCGGGTTCGGCGCTGGTCTGACCAGCGGCTTGCCTTCCCGCAAAAAACTTCGCTGCGGCATCCACCGTGGCTTGAATATCCGCCGCGGAGTGTGCTGCGCTCACAAAACCCGCTTCGTATAGTGCGGGCGCGAAATACACGCCACTGTCCAGCATCGCATGGAAGAAGCGGTTGAACGCTGCGCTGTCGGTGCGCATCACGGCGCTGTAGTTTTGCGGAAGTTTATCCAGCAGGAAAAAACCGAACATGCCGCCTTCGCTGTCGCCGCAAAAAGGAACGCCAGCTTTTGCCGCGGCTTGCGACAGACCCGTAACGAGGCTGCGCGTGCGCGCGCCCAGCGCGTCGTAAAAGCCGGGTTGGCTGATTTCGCGCAGCGTTGCCAGGCCGCAGGCGGTGGCAATCGGGTTGCCTGACAGCGTGCCGGCCTGATAAACCGGTCCCATCGGTGCGAGCTGCTCCATTACCACGCGGGTTCCGCCAAAAGCGGCGAGTGGCATGCCGCCGCCAATCACCTTGCCCATGACTGTCATGTCGGGCTTGAAGCCGGGGATGCTTTGGGCATAGATGCTTTGCGCGCCTCCGAGCGCCACCCGGAAACCGGTCATGACTTCGTCGAATATCAGCAGCGCGCCGTGCTGGGTGCAAAGCTCGCGGCAGCGCTTCATGAATGGAACGCTGCCGCGCACAAAATTCATGTTGCCACAAATTGGCTCGATGATCAGGCAGGCGACTTCGCGACCATGCAGGGCAAAGGCTTCTTCAAGCTGGGCGATGTGGTTGTATTCAAGCACCAGCGTGTGTTGCACCACTTCAGGGGGTACGCCGGCACTGGTGGGCGTGCCAAAGGTGGCCAGGCCAGACCCCGCCTTGACCAGCAGGGCGTCGGAATGGCCGTGGTAGCAGCCTTCGAACTTGACGATCTTGCTGCGCCCGGTTGCGCCGCGCGCCAGCCGGATCGCGCTCATGGCCGCTTCGGTGCCCGAGCTGACCAGCCGAACCATTTCGAGCGATGGCAGCAGACGCACCAGTTCTTCGGCCAGTTCCACCTCGCGCTCGGTTGGCGCGCCGTAGGAAAAACCTTCGAGCACGGCTTTTTGTACTGCTTCAAGCACCGCCGGGTGGCCGTGCCCCAGAATCATCGGCCCCCAGGAGCCGATGTAGTCGATGTAGCGCTGGCCGTCCGCGTCCCAGAAGTAGGCACCCTGGGCCTGCTGCACAAAACGCGGTGTGCCGCCGACCGCCTTGAAGGCCCGAACCGGCGAATTGACGCCGCCCGGAATGAGTTTTTTGGCGCGTTCAAACAACGCGGTGTTGCGCGATGCGGCTTGAGGCGGAGCGGGCTTAGTGCTTGATGGTTCCATTGGGGGGCAGGTCAGTAGCCGGTTTTGATGTCAGGGCGGCGTCGTCGGTGGTCTCTGAATCAACGGCGTCATCGTCCTCCTCGTCGGCCTGCGCCCAGAACAGGCGATCAGGCACGATGCAGCCCATGCCGGGACGAAAACCGGCCTCCAGGCTGTGGTCCAGATAGGTCAGCGCTTCAGCGGTGGCCGCCTGCAGGTCGCGGCCATTGGCCAGCAAGGCGCAAAGAGCCGCGGACAGAGTGTCGCCGGCACCGTCAAACACCGCCTCAAAGCGCTCGAACTTCTCGCTGTACAGGACCGCTTGCGGCGTCGCCAGCACGTTTTCGATGAACTGCTCGGGCAAGGCAATGCCGGTGACGAGCGTGTAGGGCACGCCCAGATCGGCGGCGGCCTTGGCGATGTCGCGGGCCGAAGGGCTGCGCTCGCTTGGCCAGTCGGGCAGCAGCCAGCGCCACAGGCTGCTGTGATTGCCGACCAGCACGGTGGCCTGCGGCAGCATCAGCTCCCGAAATGCGTCGAGGTAGCTGTCGATCTCGCCTTCGTCCCACCAGGACAGGCTGGGCATGTAGGCGATCAGCGGTATTTCTGAATAATCGGATGCGATTTCGGCAATGGCGCTGATGTTCTCCGGGCTGCCGACAAAGCCTACCTTGATCGCCGAGACCGGCATGTCTTCCAGCGCGTAGCGCGCCTGATCCGTGACGGCTTCCTCGTCAAAGGCAAAGTGTTGAAAGATTTCGGCGGTGTCGCGTACGTAAGTTCCGGTCACCACCGCCAGCGGGTGGACCCCCGCCGAAGCGATCGCCATGATGTCGGCGCACAAGCCGCCCGCGCCGCTCGGGTCGTTGGCGTTGAAGGTCATGACGCACGCTGGCGAGGCCTCCGCGTCCTCGGCCGTGAGCTGCCGGGCATCGAGATCGGGAATATTGGGGTTTGCCATAGGCTGTGATTTTGCCTTGTACGCGAATAAGCAACGCTGTCCCGATACAATTGTTGCATTCTATGCGAAGGCAATTTAAGCTGTGGTCCAGTCAACGATGTGGATGTGTCTTGTTTGTGGGTGGATGTACGATGAAGCGGTGGGGGATCCGGAGCACGGAGTTGCTGCCGGAACACCTTGGGCGCAAGTACCCATGAACTGGACTTGTCCTGAGTGCGGCGCACGCAAGGAAGATTTCGAAATGGTCCAGATATGAATTCAGGCGTTTGTTGCCGCCGGACTAAATGATCGCGGCCCGGTGGCACGGCATCGGGGCCCATAAAAAAAAGGAGCAAAGGCAGTGAGCATCCCCACTTCCGGACTGAAGGTTTTGGTGATTGATGATAGCAATACCATCAGGCGCAGCGCCGAGATATTTTTGAAGCAGGGAGGGCACGAGGTTTTGCTGGCGGAGGACGGGTTTGATGCCTTGTCGAAGGTCAATGACTACGAGCCGGATCTGATCTTTTGCGACATTCTGATGCCGCGCCTGGATGGCTATCAAACTTGCGCGATCATCAAACGCAACGCCAAATTTTCGGGCGTGCCGATTGTCATGCTGTCGTCCAAGGACGGCGTGTTCGACAAGGCGCGTGGCCGCATGGTGGGCTCGCAAGACTACCTGACCAAGCCTTTTACAAAAGACCAGCTGCTGGGGACCGTTCAGGAACTGGGCAGCACGAAATTAGGAGTAGTGTGATGGCAATCAAGAAAGTGCTGGTCGTGGATGATTCCAAGACCGAGTTGATGTTTCTGACCGACCTGCTGGTTAAAAACGGGTTTACCGTCAAAACCGCGGAAAATGCGGAAGATGCCTTTCGCCGCCTGGCGGAGGAAAAGCCCGAGTTGATCCTCATGGATGTGGTGATGCCCGGACAAAACGGCTTTCAGCTCACGCGCTCCATCGCGCGCGACCCGCTTTATTCCGATATCCCCATCATGATGTGCACCAGCAAGGTTCAGGAAACTGATCGGGTCTGGGGCATGCGCCAGGGTGCGCGGGACTACATTACCAAGCCGGTAAATGCCGAGGAACTGCTCGCCAAGATCAAGGCCCTTGGCTGACACCCCGCGCATCAGTCCAGAGCATGGCGAAAAGGCAAACCCTCAGAGAACTGCAAACCCGGCTGGCCGAGAGACTGCAGGTTGCGCGCACGCAGGGCGTGGCCGCGTCCTGGCTGGCCGTGGAGGCTGGCGCGGGTAAATACCTGTTTCCCTTAAGTCAGTCGGGCGAGATTTTTCCGTGGGTCGGCATGCAGCCGGTTCCGTACACCCAGACCTGGTTCGTTGGCGTTGCCAATTTGCGCGGGGGTCTGTTTGGCGTCGTTGACCTGGCCAGCTATGTGAACGGGCAGGCCCCCGCGCAGAAAAATGAACTGGCGCGCTCGGATTCGCGGCTGGTTTCGCTCAATAGCGCGCTTGAAGTCAACTGCGCCTTGCTGATCGACAGACTGTCGGGACTGCGCAACCAGGATGCGTTCAGCGACTTTCTGGAAAAAGCGCCCGACGCGCCGGAATTTTTTGGCCATCAGTACATTGATCTCAACGGAGTGTCCTGGCAGGAAATCAACCTCCAGGCGTTGACTCAGCAAGCTCATTTTTTGACCATAGGCGCCTAGCGCAGCCTGTCATCCTGTTTTCTCCGGAAGGCCCACCATGTCTGTTATTGAAAATATCCAGAACCTGTTCAAACCGAAATCCGTCCAGCCCGAAGACAGCCTGGACCTGGCATCCGTGGGCATACCCGGCGACCCTCTGGCCACTGTTGCCATGGATGAGGCGCCTGCGAACAGTGCGTCCGTTCATCGGGTGACCGTCGAGGATGATGTTTTCAGGCCAGGCCGCATGGCAACG
>JAHFQQ010000168.1 GCA_023259235.1 Polaromonas sp.
TCGCGCAGGGTGTCGATATCCTTGTAGTCGATTTCCTCGACGCCAGCCGCTGTGAAGCGGCAAAAACGCTTGCGCTTGAACAGCAGGGATTGGGTATTGCGCTTGGGGCGCTTGTCTTTATTGAAACGTTTTGGTCCGGCCATGATGGACTCCTTAAATAGGGTTCAGTACTTGCTCGAAATTTTCGATTGATTGAATATGAAAAACAACGCTTTTACTGGTGCGCGCATTGATCAGAAATCCCGTGAACCTGAAAGTCTTGCCTAGCGTGAGTTGGACTGTCTGTTCAGCCAACGCCCCAAAAGCAAGCGCTCTGACTGTTAACCTGACCTGTCTGGTCGCGCCTGCTTCAACAATTTCCGACTCATGTTCGAGGACGAAGTTGACAGCAGGGATGCCAGCGGGCGTATAGCGAAGAGCACTTAGCTCGGCGATACAGGCGGTCAGCTCAACATGGTTCACTGCAAATTAATACTTTCCTGAGTTGCGGGGCAGTGAGTCGCTCAACCTTCAGCCAGCTTACTGGGCTGCGTATTCCTGCTGCTGGGTTTTGCGGGCTTCTTCCCTCTCGACGTTGCGCATCATGAGGGACGGACCGGTTTCAGCCTTTTTCTTGAGCACCGTGAGGTGGCGCAGCACAGCATCGTTGAACTTGAATGCGTGTTCAATTTCTTCCATGACGGCCTGGCTGGCTTCAATGTTGATGCACAGGTAGTGTGCCTTGCCGAGTTTCTGGATCAGGTACACGAGCTGGCGGCGACCCCAATCTTCAACACGGTGCACTTTTCCACCGCCGGCGGTAATCATGCCCTTGTAACGTTCCAGCATGGCCGGGACTTGCTCGCTTTGATCCGGGTGGATCAGCAAGACGATCTCATAGTGACGCATAAACTCTCCTTTTGGTTGAATATCAGCTGCCCCAGCGTCGTTAAGGGTGCAGCAAGGCGAAGCCGATGATTATAGCGTGGCCTGGCAGTCCAGGCAAAACCGGCCTGCACGCGGAGGCAACCGGCTGGCTTCTGGCCGGATTAGCCGCTCCGCAGTGCGGGGTAGCGCACGTATTGCACGAGCTCCTGAATCTTCCCGCTGGGCGGCGGGGTGACAAGGCTGACCAGAATGATCACGGCAAAACCGATCGGCACGCCGAACACGCCGGCCGAAATCGGCTGGATGTCCCACCATAATTGAATTGGAGAGGTTACGCCATAGACGTTGCGCAGCCAGGGTTGGGTCATGATCATGTAGTAGAACGTGGTGCCCAGACCGGCCACCATGCCCAGGGACGCGGCGATCCCATTCGCACGCTTCCAGAATATCCCGAGCGTCAAGGCCGGGAAGAAGGCGGCAGCCGCGAACGAAAACGCCGCGGAAACCAGGAACAGGATGTCGGCCGGTTTCTGGGCAGCAACATAAGACGCGCTCAATGCAACGAACAGCAGCAAGACCTTGGAGAGCGTCACGCGATGCACGGTGGACGCGTTCGGATTGATCATCTTGTAATACAGATCATGGCTCAGTGCGCTGGCAATCGTGAGCAGCAGGCCGTCAGCGGTCGAGAGGGCCGCGGCCAAGCCACCCGCTGCCACCAGACCGGACACCACATAGGGCAAACCGCCAATGGCAGGAGCTGCCAGCACGATGATGTCACCTCCTATGGACATTTCATTCAATTGCAAAATGCCGTCCTTGTTGATGTCAACCACTGAGAGCAGCAGCGGATCAATCTTGTTCCAGGTGGTAATCCATTCCGGCAGTTGATTGAAGGGCGTACCGACCACATGGTTGAAAACCTCGTATTTCACCAAGACTGCCAGCGCCGGCGCGGTGAAATACAGCAGAAAAATGAAAAATAACGACCAGGCAACGGATTGTCGGGCTTCCCGCACACTGGGCACCGTGTAGTAACGCATCAGGATATGCGGCAGCGCGGCGGTTCCCACCATCAGGCAGAAGATCAGTGCCAGGAAATTCCGGCGCGAAGTGTCATAGGCCGCTCGGGCGTCGGCATCGCCATGCGGATCACCGGCAAATTCCTGGGCATGCGGCGGCATGCCATTGAGCGGCTCAGCCTTGCTGTCGGCCACCGCCTTGGCGTTGGTCCAGGCAATCCTGGCAGACTCCGGATTCCTTGGCAGGCTTGAGAGTGCATGTTCAGTCGACGAAATTTCCTCCGGCTGGCCATTGGCCGCCATCAGGTCGGCGACCGCCTTCCCGGCAGCCGCCTTGTCCGCAAGCAGCGCTGCAGCCGGGTCCTTCAGCTTCCGGGCCAATTCCGCTGAGCGCTGCCTGAAGATATTACGAACCTCCAGCTCTTTTGGATCGTTGACCAGCTCATTTTCCTTCGCCGTTACTTTCTGGAGTTGAAAGCCATAAATGGCTTGCGGAACCGGAATGCCGGTCTGCTTGACCGACAGCCACACCACCGGGATCATGTAGGCGACGATCAGCACAATGTACTGGGCCACCTGGGTCCACGTCACAGCCCGCATGCCGCCCAGGAAGGAGCACACCAGGATACCGCCCAAACCCAGGAACACGCCGACCTCAAAGGCCACTCCGGTCAGAAGTGCCGTGATGATGCCAACCCCGTAAATCTGCGCGACCACGTAAGTGAAGGAGCACAGAATGGCAGCCACAATTCCAATAGTGCGCGGCAAATGGCCGCCATAACGTTCGCCCAGAAAATCCGGTATCGTGTACTGGCCGAACTTGCGCAAATAGGGCGCCAGCAACAAGGCCACCAGACAATAGCCGCCAGTCCAGCCCATGATGAAAGCCAGCCCGCTGTAGCCTGTGAGATAGAGCGTCCCCGCCAGTCCGATGAAGGAAGCCGCGGACATCCAGTCGGCGCCGGTCGCCATGCCGTTGAAGACCGCCGGCACCCAGCGTCCCGCCACGTAATACTCGTCCGCATCGGTGGTGCGCGTGATGATGCCGATACCGGCGTACACCCCAATCGTGGCCAACAGAAAAATCCAGCCAATCCACCGGCGCGGCAGACCCATCTGTTCGGCGACCGCCAGCAGCAGCACAAAGGTCAAGAAACCACCGACATACCAGACATACACCTTGCCCAGGGCAGCCCTGAACGCAGCATTGGAGAGCTCCGGACTGGGTCTACCGCGACTGGAACTGCCCAGTGGTGCCACAGCTATTCCTCACGCTCTTCGAAGCCGTGCTCGATGTCCAGCCGGTCCATGTAGCTGGCGTAAAACCAGACAATCAGGCAGTAAACCACCAAGGAGCCTTGCGCGCCCATCCAGAAACTGAAGGGCCAGCCAAAAAAATTGAAGCTCAATTCACGCGCAAAATAGCTCACGACGAAAGTCACAACGAACCAGATCGCCAGCAAAATGGCCATGATATTGAGGTTCTTGCGCCAATAGCGGCGATGATTTTCAGTCAATTGCATGCACTTGCCTCCTTCACCACGTCAATCGGGCGCGCAAGCAGCCCGGACCGGCAACCATTTCAGAAACACCCGGCCACGCCCAGCCCGGTCTCGCGCTCCAGCTGGGCGGCCACCTTGGGCTCAAACTGTTTGAGGTGACGAATAATTTTCAGTGCCGCATCCGGCTCCTGCCTGTCAACGTGAACCCGTGCAAGCTGGTACCAGCCGAACGGGCTCATGGGTTGCAGTTCGGTGTTCTTCTTCAGCGCCTGCACCGCCTCGTCCAGGCGGCGCTCCCGAATCAATACCAGCGCCAGGCCATACCAGGCCCGATCCATCGCGGGATCGATGTCCAGGGCATGGCGAAAAGCGGCCTCGGCCTCGGCCAGGCGCCCGCTGTCCTCGAGCAGATAGGCCAGATTGAACCAGCCCGCAATGTACCCGGGGTGGCGCGCGGCGAGCTGCTGCAGCACGCCAATGGCTTTGAGCCGGTCGCCTTGCTGAGCCAGCACATGCGCACGGCTCGCCAGCGCGTAACGATCATCGGGCCGGACAACCAGCATCCGGTCAAATCTGGCCATGGCGGCCTGATGCCGACCCAGCAGCAACAGCAGTTTCGCCTGCAACCTGAGGTACCGGTAGTTCAGCGAGATGCTCATCGGCACAACGCCATGCCAATTCGCAGGCAGGTCTGTATTTTCAGCAGGGTCACGCCGATCCAGACAAACAGCAGCAGCAAGAAGGCCACCAGCGGCACGTGACGATCAAGAACCACCCGGGGCGAGATCCGGCGCGCCAATGAAACAAAGGGGCTGCCCACAATCTGCAGGATCTGGTAGAACAGGTTGCGGTCTTTTTGGGAACCCGCCAGCAAACCGAGCACCCATTGCCCGAACAGCGCCAGCAAAGCAACCTCGGTGATGGTCTTGACAATGGAAATGGCAAAAAGCATAAACCCTTCTTCAACAACGTTTTGATTGTTGCTTCACCCCTTACCAATTTCTTACAAACGGCCGGCCCGACGGCGGAACCAGAGAAAACCTGCGCTAGGGCTTTCCCTTGGTTTTCACCGAACCAGGCACCCCGCCAGCCAGTCAATCCGCCAGTTGCTTCCAGATATCGATGACCGTGTCGGGATTGAGTGAAATCGACCCAATGCCCTGCTCCTTGAGCCAGCGCGCAAAATCCGGATGGTCGCTGGGGCCCTGACCACAGATCCCGACATATTTGCCCTGGCGCTTGCACGCCGCAATGGCCAGACTCAGCAGCGCTTTCACGGCCGGATCGCGTTCGTCAAAGTCCTTCGCCAGAACTTCCAGGCCAGAATCACGATCCAGGCCCAGGGTGAGCTGGGTCAGGTCGTTCGAGCCGATGGAAAAACCGTCAAAATATTCGAGGAACTGATCGGCCAGGATGGCATTGCTCGGCACTTCACACATCATGATGACGCGCAGGCCCTGCGCGCCACGCCGCAGACCATACTGAGCCAGCAACTCGGTCACGGCCCTGGCCTGTCCCACGGTGCGCACAAATGGCACCATGACTTCCACGTTGGTCAGGCCCATCTCGTCGCGCACGCGCTTGACCGCTTCGCACTCCATGGCAAAAGCCTCGCGGAAATCGGCGCTGATGTAGCGTGCGGCACCGCGAAAGCCCAGCATCGGGTTTTCTTCTTCCGGTTCATAGCGCGAGCCGCCAATCAGCTTGCGGTACTCGTTGGACTTGAAGTCCGACAGGCGCACGATCACCGGCTTGGGCCAGAAAGCCGCGCCAATGGTGGCAACACCTTCTGCCACCTTGTCGACATAAAAGGCGCGTGGCGATGCATGCCCGCGGGCGACGCTTTCCACTGCTTTTTTCAGGTCGGCATCAACATTCGGGTAGTCCAGAATCGCCTTCGGATGCACGCCGATATTGTTGTTGATGACGAATTCGAGCCGTGCCAGCCCAACGCCATGATTCGGAATCTGGCAAAAATCAAAGGCCAGGTGCGGGTTGCCGACGTTCATCATGATCTTGATGTCGATCGGCGGCATCTCGCCGCGATGCACCTCGGTCACCTCGGTTTCAAGCACCCCGTCGTAGATGCGGCCGGTATCGCCCTCGGCGCAACTCACGGTGACGAGCATGCCGGTCTTGAGTATTTCCGTCGCATCGCCGCAACCCACCACCGCCGGAATGCCCAGTTCGCGCGCAATGATGGCGGCGTGGCAGGTGCGGCCGCCACGGTTGGTGACAATCGCGCTGGCACGTTTCATCACCGGCTCCCAGTTCGGGTCGGTCATGTCGGTCACCAGCACATCGCCGGGCTGGACCTGGCCCATCTCGCTGACGTCGTGCACGATGCGCACCGGGCCCGTGCCAATCTTCTGGCCAATCGCGCGGCCCTCGGCCAGCACGGTGCCGCTGCCCTTGAGCTTGTAGCGCTGCTCGGCCACACCCTTGCCCTGGCTTTTGACGGTTTCGGGGCGCGCCTGCAGAATGTAAAGCTTGCCATCGGTGCCGTCCTTGCCCCACTCGATGTCCATGGCATGGCCATAGTGCTGCTCAATGATGACGGCGTAACGGGCAAGTTCCTCCACCTCGGCATCGGTCAGCGAGTAGCGGTTGCGCAACTCGGCCGGCACACTGGTGGTCTTGACCAGCTTCCCGCCGGCTTTTTTCTCGTCATCGGCGGTGAACTCCATCTGCAGCAGCTTGGAGCCCAGGTTGCGGCGGATCACGGCGCGCTTGCCGGCCTTGAGCATGGGCTTGTGGACGTAAAACTCGTCGGGGTTCACGGCGCCTTGCACCACCGTTTCACCGAGGCCATAGCTGGAAGTGATGAAGACCACGTCCTCGAAACCGCTTTCGGTGTCAATGGTGAACATCACGCCGGCCGCGCCCAGATCGCTGCGCACCATGCGCTGCACGCCGACTGACAGGGCCACGCCGTCGTGGGCAAAGCCTTTGTGCACGCGGTAGCTGATGGCGCGATCGTTGTAGAGCGAGGCAAACACCTCTTTCATCTTGTGCAGCAGGCCCTCGATGCCGATCACGTTCAGGAATGTTTCCTGCTGGCCGGCGAATGACGCGTCCGGCAGGTCTTCGGACGTGGCGGAAGATCGCACGGCAAAGCTGGCCTGGACATTGTCGGCGCTCAACGCGCCAAAACTGTCACGCACCGCCTGTTCAAATTCCGGCGGGAAAGGCTGGGCCTCGACCAGCGCCCTGATTTGGCCGCCGACTTGCGCCAATGCCCGCACATCTTCGGTGTCGAGCGTGTCCAGCAGGGCCTTGATCTTGTTGTCCAGCCCACCGTGGGCCAGAAATATCCGGTAGGCATGAGCCGTGGTGGCAAAGCCGGTGGGGACTCGAACGCCCTGCGGGCCGGTGGGAAGTTGCGAGATCATCTCGCCGAGGCTGGCGTTCTTGCCGCCGACCACCTCGATATCCGTCATCCTCAGGTTTTCAAACGGTACGACCAGGGCGGTCGCCTCAAAACGTGTTGACATAAAAATACTCCGGGAGGTTTAAAAACCGGGTCATGGCGCATGCGCGGCGGGCAACCTTGTTGTTGTTCGAAGGGGTCGTGGCGGGGCATGGCAGGCAATATCTGGATAATTGCACCGATTGTAGAGGGCCGCACGCCGGCTGCAGCCCGCCAACCTTTCACCACCCTGAGCAACAGCATGTCCAACCGCACCGTATTCTTCATCTCCGATGGCACCGGCATAACTGCCGAAACTTTCGGCAATGCCATCCTGGCGCAGTTCGAGATCAAACCGCGCCATGTCCGTCTGCCATTTATCGACAGCGTTGACAAGGCGCACCAGGCAGTGCGGCAGATCAACCACACCGGAGAACTGGAAGGCAGGCGCCCGATTGTGTTCACCACGCTGGTGAACATGGAAATCCTGACTGTCATCAAAGCGCACTGCCATGGCATGCTGCTGGACATGTTTGGCATGTTTGTGGCGCCGCTGGAGCAGGAGCTCGGAATCAAATCGAACCACCGCGTCGGCCGCTTTTCAGACGCTTCAAAAAGCCAGGAATACGACAACCGGATTGAGGCCATCAATTTTTCGCTGAGCCACGACGATGGCCAGAGCGACCAGGACCTGGCCGGCTCCGACGTGATTCTGGTGGGCGTGAGCCGCAGCGGCAAGACGCCAACCTCGCTTTACCTCGCCATGCAGTATGGCCTGAAGGCCTCCAATTACCCGCTGATACCGGAAGACTTCGAGCGCCGCAAGTTGCCGCCG
>JAHFQQ010000169.1 GCA_023259235.1 Polaromonas sp.
TAACGGCGATCGGAATGACCGGCACGCCGGTTTCAATGGCGAGTCGCGTGCCGCCAGATTTGTAAACGCCTTTTTGACCGCGGTCAATCCGCGTGCCTTCGGGAAACATGATGACCCAGGTGCCCTGGCTCATCAGCCGCTTGCCCTGCGCCACCACCTTGCTGAAAGCTTGAGTGCGCTGACTGCGGTCAATGTGGATCATGTCCATGCGCCCCATCGCCCAGCCAAAAAACGGCACGTAGAGCAACTCCTTCTTGAACACGTAGGCCAGCGGGTGCGGCATCAGCGCCACCATGGCAAAGGTTTCCCAGGTGCTCTGGTGCTTGACCAGCAGCACGGCAGCGCTGTTTTTGCCGGTGGGCAGGTTCTCCATGCCGGTGACGCGATTCCTGATGCCCAGAATCAGCGTGCCGCTGTTCACCGCCAGGCGCAGCCAGCCGGCGCACATCCAGTAAATCCGGGTGCTGTTCAAAAACGGCGCGGCGATCACGACCGCAAGGGCCCATGGAATCACCGTGAGAATCATCCACAGCATGTGCAGGACGGATCGTATCAGCGGCATGTCAGTGCCTTCGGAGTTGAGATGGAAAATAAACCATTTCTAATGATCTTTCAGTGCTCCAGCCTATATGCAACATACATAGTACGCTATTATTACGATAGCTAAACAGCCACTGGCTGATTACTGCGCTCAAGAATGAAGTCGGCAAACGCGGGTAAATCGGCGTGCCGCATGGTGCCGGCTGGCAAGCCTTCGGGCTGCCCGCCAGGGTCATCGGCACGGTAGCGGGCCGACTTGCCGGTGAGCACCAGATGCGGCTCGCAGCCCGCGGCGGCAGCGGCCTGCACATCACGCACGGAGTCGCCAACCACTGGCACGCCTTTCAGGGGCACGCCAAAACGCGCGCCAATCTGCTCAAGGAGGCCCGGCAGCGGCTTGCGGCAATTGCATTGTTCCTCCGGACTGTGCGGGCAGTAAAACACGGCGTCAATCCGTCCGCCCACGGCAGCCAGCAGCCGGTGCATCTTGGCGTGAATGGCGTTGAGCGCGGTCACGTCAAACAGGCCGCGTCCCAGTCCGGACTGGTTGGAAGCAATCACCACATGCCAGCCGGCATGGTTAAGCCGGGCAATCGCTTCCAGCGCCCCGGGCAGCGGGATGAATTCGTCGGGGGTCTTGACGAAATCATCACTGTCGCGGTTGATGGTCCCGTCGCGGTCGAGGATGATGAGTTTCATGGCGCGATTATGGGGGAGCGGCGGCGGCCGGGGCCAGCGGACCGGACGCCGCCACCCGCCAATCAGTGACAAACAGGCCGGAAAAATGGCCGTGCGAAAACTTCAGTGCCAGCGTGTCGCCCGGCCTGATCTGCCGGGCCAGCGGGTCGTCGATCAGCAGACGGTGCGGCGCAGCAGCCAGCCCGGGCGCCTGCAAAACCAGTTCGGTGCCGCCCACGCCGCGCAGGCTGGGCGGCCTGAACTGGCTGGCCAGCACCTGCGCTGCGACAAAGCCCGCAGTTGGCGCGGCACCTTGCGCCGCTGGTTCATGCAGATACAAGCCCTGCTCGTTGAGGTGCCGGTACAGCAGCGCGGCGCTGCCGCCCAGCCAGAGCAGCAGCCACAGGCCGGCTGCCACCGGCATGGCGCGCTGCCAGCCAGCGCGGCGAATGGCCAGTGCGCAGGCCGCCAGCACTAGCAGCGCCACGGCCACGGGCCAGAGCAAATCCAGCGGCCCCTCAGGCGTCGCGAGTGGCTGCAGCGTCAGGGCCGACATTGCGCCCTGGCGATCATCCAGCCATTCGAGCACCGCGCGCAGGCCCACCAGCACGGCGGGCGGGGCAAACAGCAACCAGGCGGTGTACTGCGATTTCCAGCGACTTTGCCAGCCGGCCGGTGGGCTCTGGATGGCAGCCTGTCGCATGCGCAGTTTCACGCCGCCAGCCGTGACAGGTCGGCCACGCGGTTCATGGCGCCGTGCAGGCCTTTGAGCAGGCCCAGGCGATTCAGCCGCAGGTCGAGCGCCTCGGCATTGACCATCACGCCGTCAAAGAACGCATCAACCGGAGCGCGCAAGGCCGCCAGCGTTTGCAGCGAGGCAGTGTAGTCACCCGCATCGAACTGCGCGTTGGCCTTGGGAGCCACGTCTTTCATGGCAGCGTACAAGGCGATTTCGGCCGCTTCCCGGAGCAGGACTTCACTGACATGGGGATCGATATCTTGCGCCTTTTTCAGGATGTTGCTGATGCGCTTGTTGGCGGCGGCCAGGGCGGGTGCCTCGGGCAGCGCGGCGAAGGCGCGTACAGCCTCAACCCGTTTAAGCACCATATCCGCTCGTGCAGGGAATTCTCCTTCCTGCAGAACCGAAGACACCTCTGGATTTGAGTACCCTAGCTCACGAAGTAACCCGGCGAATCGGTCAACCATGAAGTCACCCATCTCCACCTGCAAACGCGCGGAATTGAAGTCTGGGAAACCTTGATACAAAGTAACAACGCTCCAACCAGTCGGATTCCAAAGCAACGTAGGTAGGTCCAGCGGCAAATCACGCTCGATCAGCATCCGGATCACGCCCAGCGCATGGCGGCGCAGTGCAAACGGATCCTTGTCGCCGGTGGGCAGGTTGCCAATACCGAACATGCCGACCAGTGTTTCCAATTTATCCGCCAGCGCCACCACCACGCCGGTCATGTTGCGCGGCAGTTCGTCACCGGCAAAACGCGGCTTGTAATGGGCTTCAATTGCGTCGGCCACATCGGCGCTCAGGGCATCGTTGAGCGCGTAGTAGCGCCCCATGATGCCCTGCAGTTCGGGGAACTCACCCACCATGTCGGTGACCAGATCGGCCTTGGCCAGTTGCGCGGCGGTATCTGCCGCCTGGGCCAGGGCCGCGTCGCCGAGCTGGTGTGCAATGGCGTGTGCAATGGCGCGCACCCGCTCCACGCGCTCCCCCTGCGTGCCCAGCTTGTTGTGGTACACCACCTTGTCCAGCCCGGCCAGGCGCGATTCCAGCGTTCTTTTACGATCCTTGTCAAAAAAGAACTTGGCATCGGCCAGGCGCGGACGCACCACGCGCTCGTTGCCGTCTATCACCGCGCTCGCGTCCGCGGGGCTGATGTTGCTGACCACCAGGAACCTGTTCGTCAGCCTGCCCTGCGCGTCGAGCAGCGGAAAGTATTTCTGGTTGGCCTTCATGGTGAGGATCAGGCACTCTTGCGGCACCTCAAGAAACTCTTTCTCGAACTCGCAGACCAGCACATTGGGCCGCTCCACCAGCGCCGTCACCTCGTCGAGCAGCGCGTCGTCTTCGATCGGCCGCGCGCCGTGGCCGACGCTGGCCGCCGCCTGAGCGAGCTGGCGCGCGATCTCCGCCTTGCGCGCGGCAAAGCTGGCAATCACCGCGCCATCCCTGAGCAGCGTGGCGGCGTAGCTGTTGGCGTCTTTCAGCACCACCGGGTCCACGGCGGCTTCAAAGCGGTGGCCGTGCGTGATGTTGCCGGCTGCCAGGCCCAGCACCTTCATCGGCACCACGGTGCTGCCGTGCAGCGCGACCAGGCCATGCGCCGGGCGCACGAAATTCACGCTGGTCCAGCCGGGCAATGCGCAGTCGGTTTCAAGCTGGTAGCTCATGACCTTGGGAATGGGCAGATTGGCGATGGTTTCCTCGAGCGCTTGCTGCAGCCCGGTGTCAAGCGTGGCGCCGGTGACCAGGCTGGCGTAGAACAGGGCCTCGGACTTGCCATCGGGCGCGCGCTGCAGCGCAGCCACGGCGGCGGCCGGGTCGGTAATGTCGGCACCCAGCGCGTGCAATTTTTTCAGCAGGGCGGGCGTGGCCTGGCCCAACACATCAAGCCCGACGGAAACCGGCATCAGCTTTTGCCGCACGGCCTTGTCGGCGGCCTTGAGCCAGACGTGGCTGATGTGCGCAGCCAGGCGGCGCGGCGAGGCATAGGCCGTTGCCACTGATTCGGGGCTGCTCAAACCCTGGTTCCTGAGCTGGCTGGCCAGCCCGTCGGCAAACGCGTCGCCGAGCTTTTTGAGCGCCTTGGGCGGCAGCTCTTCCACGAACAGTTCAACGAGGAGGTTTCTGGTTGTCATGATCAAGCCGCTTTCTTGATTAGCGGCGTCATTTGCTCGACCCATTCACGCGGCGCCATGGGAAAACCCAGGCGTTCGCGGCTCTCGTAATAGCTTTGCGCCACGGCGCGAGCCAGATTGCGGATGCGGCCGATGTAGGCGGCGCGTTCGGTCACGCTGATGGCGCCGCGCGCATCCAGCAAATTGAAGCTGTGGGCAGCCTTGAGCACCTGCTCGTAGGCCGGCAGGGCCAGTTGCACCTCGATCAGATGCCTGGCCTGCTTCTCATGCGCGGCGAAGGCCGTGAACAGGAAGCCGGCGTCGGAATGCTCGAAGTTGTAGGCCGACTGCTCGACCTCATTTTGCTTGTACACGTCGCCATAGCTCAGCCCTTCGGTCCAGGTCAGGTTGTAGACGTTGTCCACGCCCTGCAGGTACATCGCCAGGCGTTCCAGCCCGTAAGTGATTTCGCCGGTGATGGGCCTGCAGTCAATGCCGCCCACCTGCTGAAAATACGTAAACTGGGTAACTTCCATGCCGTTGAGCCAGACTTCCCAGCCCAGGCCCCAGGCGCCCAGCGTCGGGTTTTCCCAGTCGTCTTCGACAAAGCGGATGTCGTTTTTCTTCAGATCGAAGCCGAGCGCTTCCAGGCTGCCAAGGTAGAGTTCCAGAATATTGCCGGGCGCCGGCTTGAGCACAACCTGATACTGGTAATAGTGCTGCAGGCGATTGGGGTTCTCGCCGTAGCGGCCGTCTTTCGGGCGGCGGCTCGGCTGCACGTAAGCGGCTCTCCAGGGTTCCGGGCCCAGCGCCCTTAAAAAAGTAGCCGTGTGCGAAGTGCCGGCGCCAACTTCCATGTCGTAGGGTTGCAGCAGGGCGCAACCGTGGACGGCCCAGTAGGACTGCAGCTTCAGGATGATTTGCTGGAAAGTATGCATAGAACTCGGGTTGTGACAAAAGCTGGGTGCGGCTTCAATGGCCAGTGGGGCGCGTCGGACAGGGCTTGTCGGGCAACGGCCCGAATCACCCGGGCGGTTCATTTTACGCGGCGATGGCTGCTGTCAGCGGCGCCGCGAAACCAGCGCCAGCCCCGCCAGTGCGAGGCCCAGCCCCCACAATGGCCATAATCCGTAGCGTGCCACCCACCAGGCGTAAGGCGTGATGCCGCTTCGCCCCTGCACCTCGCCAACCAGGACGCCGCGGGTATAGCGCGGCAAGGCATGCGTGACCTGGCCGTGGTCGTCAATGATGACGGTGGGGCCGGTGTTGGTGGCCCGAATCATGGGGCGGTCAAACTCGAGCGCGCGCATGCGCGAGATCTGCAGATGCTGGTCGATCGCGATGGTATTGCCAAACCAGCCGATATTGCTGACATTGACAAACACCGTGGGTGCAAGCGCCGCATCCGTAAAGCGCGCGCCCAGTTCCTCGCCAAACAGGTCTTCGTAGCAGATGTTGGGGGCCAGACGCTGGCCCCGCCAGTCAAATGACGCCTGCCCGACCGCGCCACGGTTGAAGTCGCCCAGGGGAATATGCATCAGGTCGGTGAACCAGCGAAAGCCGGGCGGAATGAACTCGCCAAACGGCACCAGGTGATGTTTGTCATAGCGGTAGGGCTCGCTCTGGCCCGGTTGCCCCGGTTTCAGGCCAAGCACAGAGTTGGTGTAGCCATCGTCCAGGCTGCCTAGCGGAACGCCGATGAGCGCGGCCTGCTGGCCGCCGGCAAAGTGCCCCTGCAGCGCCTGCAAGTAACCCTCGGGCAGTTGCTGCGGCAGTAGCGGCAACGCGGTTTCGGGAGCAACTACCAGCGCAGTTTTGGCGTTTTGCAGCTGCTCGCCATACCAGCCAAGCGCCGTTGCCACTCCGGTGCCGGGTTCGAATTTTTCGCTCTGGGGAATGTCGCCTTGCAGCAGCGTCACCGACAGGGTGCCGGGCGGCGAAGGCACCACGCCCATGGACAGCGCGATCGGCGCCGGCGAGCGGGCCAGCGCCACGCTCAGTGCCACCAGGCCCAAAACGGGAAGCCAATGCGTCCTGGGCGCGCGCAGGGCCATCGCCAGCCCGGCGGCGACCAGCGCCGCCAGAAAAGTCAGTCCGTGCACACCGACCCAGGGTGCCAATAGCCTGGCCCAGCCGTCCACATGGGCGTAGCCGCCTTCGCCCCAGGGAAAGCCGGTCAGCAGCTTTACCCGGGCGAGCTCGGCCAACAGCCATAACGCTGCAAAAACAAGAGCACGCTGGGTAATGTTTACGGGGGCAAGCAGCACAAACAGACTACACGCCGCAGCATAATACAGCGCCAGAAAAGCTGCCAGCGAGACGACGGCCAGCACGGCAAGAGGCGCACTCAGTCCGCCATAGTCGTGCATGGAAATGAACAGCCACCAGAAGGTGGCGCACTGCATCGCCGTGGCAAACAGGCCGCCCATCCAGGCAGCCCGCCTCCAGGAGCGACAACCGTCCACCTGCGCGGCCAGCAGCAGCAGCGCCAGCACCTGCAGCCACCACAGCGGCTGGCCCTGCGCAAAGCCATGCGCAAACGGCCAGGCGATGCTGGCCGCATGGGCCGCGCCAGCGACCAAAACAATGACTAGCTGCAGTATCGAAAGGCGATTGCGCGGCGATTCACCGGGCCGCTCAAGCAAGGACGGCAGCGTAGGCAGCGAAGACACCATGCTGTGGATCGTGTCGTCTCGCCACTTCATGAGGCTTCAGTCGCTGGCCGCGACCGGTGAGACCTTGAACCAGCGCACCGCGCCGCCTTTGGTGTGCAGCACGGTGAACTGCAGGCCAGCCAGCGCAAAATGTTCGCCGCGCTTGGGCACATGGCCCATTTCGTGGGCCACCAGGCCGCCAATGGTTTCAAAGTCGGATTCTGGCAGCAGCACGTCAAAGGCGCCGTTGACGCGCTCGATCGAGGTGTCGCCGCTGACGCGGTAGGTATGGTCGACAAGGCCAAAGATGTCGCCTTCGTCCTCGGCGATGTCAAACTCGTCTTCAATCTCGCCGACGATCTGCTCAAGCACGTCCTCGATGGTGACCAGGCCCGCCACGCGTCCGAACTCGTCGATGACGACGGCCAGATGGTTGCGGTTGTCGCGAAAGTCGCGCAGCAGTTCGTTGAGTCCCTTGCTTTCCGGCACGAACACGGCCGGGCGCAGCAAAGCCCTTATGTTGAGTTCCGGGGCGCGCTGCAGCTTGAGCAAATCCTTGGCCATCAGGATGCCCAGGATGTTTTCCCGATCGCCTTCATGGACCGGAAAGCGCGAATGGGCGGTATCTATCACCAAATGCAGCAACTCGTCAAACGGCGCATCGATATTGACGAGCACCATGCGTGGCGCGGCTACCATCACATCGCCGGTGGTCATGTCGGCCATGCGGATCACGCCCTCAAGCATTTCGCGGCTTTGCGCGCCAATGACGTCATTGCTCTGGGCTTCCACCAGGGTTTCGATCAACTCGTCCCTGGAGTCAGGGCCCGGGTGGAGCATTTCAGCAAGCTTTTGTAAAAGCCCGCC
>JAHFQQ010000170.1 GCA_023259235.1 Polaromonas sp.
TTGTTTCGGGATCGATTGCGCCAACGCGATGCCCAGCAGGCTGGATGCCTGCCAACTGGCCCAGTTCAGGCTGCCGCCACCCCACAGATAAGCCAGTTGCGAGCGGCGCTGGGCCGCGTCCACGGGTGGATGTTCGAAGCGCCGCACAAACAGGACGTAGGTCATGTCGGTGGTGACATAGCCGGTCAGCAGGCGCAGCGGCCGGGGCAGGTGCATGACGTAGCCGCGCAGGTGGGCGCTGAACACCACAAAGCGCAGGTTCACGCAAAAGCTGGTCGCCAGAATCACCCACACCGGGGCACTGGCGGCAATCAGCGGAATGGCCGCCAGCTGCGAACTGCCGGCAAACACCAGCAGTGTCATCGCCACTGACTCGAGTGTCGACATGCCCGAGTCGACCATGGCCACGCCCAGCATCAGGCCCCAGGCCGCCAGGCCGGGCGACACGCTGGACATCTCGCGCGCGCCCTGGCGGAACTCGGGGTGATGCAACAACGCGGACAACCCATGGCGCAAACGCCCAGCGGCGCCGCGCGCCGTCATGGCCGTGGCACTTCGAACACCTGTCCGGCCTGCATGGGAAAGCCGCGCAGAAAGTCGGCCGCTGGCAGGCGTTTGCCGCCAGCGCGTTGCAGTTCGGTCAGCGTCAGCACCCCGTCGCCCGCCACCACCTGCACACCTTCCGCGTTTGCAGATAAAATCGTGCCGCAGCCCTTATGTAATGGGTTACCTTCACTATTAATCTGGGAGCGCCAGAGTTTGATGCTGTCCGGACCCAATTGAGCAACAGCGCCCGGAAACGGATCGAACGCACGGATGCGCCGCTCAATCACGGCTACCGGCTGCCGCCAGTCCACGCGGGCTTCGGTCTTCTCGATCTTTTTGGCGTGGGTCACGCCGTGCGCGGGCTGGGTTACCGGCTTGAGCCGGCTGCGCCTGGCCAGTTCCAGCGCTTCGACGATCAGCCGCCCGCCCAGCGCGGCGAGTCTGCCCTGCAGCGTGCCGGTGGTGTCCGTGGGCTGGATGGGGAGTTTTTCCATCAGCAGTATGGCGCCGGTATCCAGGCCGGCATCCATTTGCATGATGGTCACGCCGGTTTCGGCATCGCCCGCCTCAATCGCCCGGTGGATCGGCGCGGCGCCGCGCCAGCGCGGCAGCAATGAAGCATGGATGTTGAGGCAGCCCAATTTACGAGCTCCCGCGCTGTTCACTTCGTGCAATGAATCGAGCACCCACTGCGGCAGGATCAGCCCGTAGGCGGCGACCACCATGACATCGGCATGCGCCGTCTCGATTGCGGCACGCGCTGCTGCGGCGTCTTCCGGAAACCTGCCGTCCAGGCGCAGGCTGCGAGGTTGCGCAACCGGGATATGCAGGCTTTCAGCCCACTGCCTGACTGGCGAGGCCTGCAGTTTCATGCCGCGGCCGGCCGGCCGGTCGGGCTGTGTCAGCACCAGCGGGATTGCAAACCCCGCGGCGTACAGGCTTTGCACGGCGACGCGGGCGAATTCCGGCGTGCCGGCAAAAATGACTTTCAAGAATTATCCTGTGCAGTGGCAGATGCTGGGCTCAGCGCGTCTCTGGCCCGTCCGGGAGCGGTTCGTCGGTGGTCAGCCACTTGCGCACCCGGCCCGAGGCATCCAGAAAAATGTGCAGGCGACGATGGCCACTGAAATCCTGATAACGGTAGGTCCAGATGTCGCCCTGAAAGCTCATCACCCGTTCAATCTGGGCCGGCTTGCCGAACATCCGTTCGACATCCGCGGCGTTCCACTGGTCCGGGACGATGCGGTTGAATTTTTCGAACTCCAGCACCTGATCCACGCTGAGCAGGCGCCCGCCTGCGTCAAAATCAAGGTTGTACACCTGAGTGCCGGCGGGCTCCTGCGAGTATTGCAGCCGCTCGCCGGAGGGCAAGGCGTATTCGGCGCTCGGCGGGCCCAGGCGCTTGATCACATCGGCACGCAGGGCTCCGGGCTTTTCCCATTGCGGCACGCCCGCGCAACCAGCCAGCACCAGTGCCGCTGCCCAGAGCGGCCAGCCGGGGTTGAAAAAATTGCAAGCGGCACGCGGTTTCATGCCAGTTCGTCCTTGATCTGCTTGATCATTTTGGTCTTGATCCGTTTGCGCTTCAAAGGCGAGAGGTATTCCACAAACACCTTGCCGACCAAGTGATCCATTTCATGCTGGATGCAAACTGCCAGCATGCCCTCGGTGTCATGCAACTGGTGCTTGCCGTCCAGATCCAGCGCACGCACCTTCACGGCGACCGAGCGTTCCACGCCGTCGTAAATGCCGGGCACCGACAGGCAGCCCTCTTCGCCGACGCGGGTCTCGTCGCTGGCCCAGATGATCTCCGGGTTGATCAGCACCAGCGGCTGGTCTCGTGTTTCGCTGACGTCAATCACGATCAGGCGCTCATGCACATCGACCTGCGTGGCCGCCAGCCCAATCCCCGCTGCTTCGTACATGGTCTCAAGCATGGCATTGGCGAGCTTGCGCAAGCGCGCGTCGAAAGCGGCCACGGGTCTGGCAATCGTGCGCAAACGCGGGTCAGGGTAGCGAAGGATGGTCAACGGGGTCATGGGGAGTAAATGGGAGGATGTCGCTATTTTCGCCACTTTTCCCGGTTTTTTCAGCGCTCTGATATTCCCGGAATCGTGTAATCGTTGCTTAATCAAGGGCTTAAGTACAAAATCGCTTGTAATTTATCAAGTCAAAAGCACGGACTGATACCGTCTTTTTCATCAAGCCGCAAGCGTGTCAGCCTCAAGGGCCTTCAAGATGCAAACTATTTTTGGTCGTCTCAGTCGTATTTCAATAGCTGCCGCGGCCCTGCTGGGTGCCACCGCCGGCCTGCATGCGCAGAACTACCCGATTACTGCCAGCCAGCGGGCCACCGCTACCCAGGTGGCCGAGACCGGTATTGCCCTGGGCGAGCTGATGCCCAATGCACCTGACCATTACACCGTCAAACGGGGCGACACACTGTGGGCAATTTCCGGCCTGTTCCTCAAAAGCCCATGGCGCTGGCCGGAATTGTGGGGCATGAACCTGCAGGAAATTCGCAATCCTCACCGGATCTACCCGGGCCAGCAGCTCACCCTTGAAAAAGCCAATGGCCGGGCCATGCTGCGCAGTAGTCAGGCCGCTGGCGATGGCCCGCCAACCGATACCGTGCGGGTTTCACCCCGTACCCGCTACGAGTCACTGGCAGACACCGCCATCCCGACGCTGGCCTTCAGCGCCATTGAGCCTTTCCTCACGGAAGCCATGATTGTCGATGAGGCGACGTTTACAACCGCTCCGCGCATTGTGGCCACGCAGGAAGGCCGCGTGCTGCTCAGCCGGGGTGACCGCGCCTACGCGCGCGGCGAATACGTGGGCGGCGGGGTCGGCACTCCCCTGAGCGATGCCGATGGGGAACCTCGGGACTATCGGGTGTTCCGCGACGCGACCCCCCTGAAAGACCCGACAACCCGGGAAATTCTGGGCTATGAAGCGCAGTATGTTGGCAAGGCCGAACTGGTGCGCCCCGAGTCCCTGGCCGAGACCAGCGACCGGGATGGCAAGATGCAAACCGAGATTGTGCCGGCCACCATTGACATCGTGCTCTCCAAGGAAGAAATCCGTGTTGGTGACCGGCTGGTTCCGGAACCGCCCCGTGAATTGCTCAGCTACGTACCGCGTGCACCGACAATTCCCATCACCGGCCAGATTGTTTCAGTTTATGGCGACGCGGTGGCTTATGCTGCGGAAAATCATGTCGTGGTAATCAACCGGGGTGCTTCTGACGGCCTGGAGCGGGGTCACGTCATGGCCCTCTACAAGGACGGCCAGCGCCTGCGGGACAAGACCGACAGCGCCTGGCCGCAGATCAAGCTGCCCAACGAGCGCAACGGCCTGATGATGGTGTTCCGCACCTTTGATCACCTGTCCTATGCGCTGGTTCTGCAGGTGACCGATGGCGTCAAGGTGGGTGACCGCTTCGCCAACCCGAATTAAGTGCTCCGTTTCCTGAGCCGGCACCAATGGCTGCTGTTTTGAAGCCATCTCACGGCCGCACTCTGGCGGGGTTCGGTCGCATCTGCTGAACCCTGCGATCACATGGACTCTCAGGAACTTCAAGCCTGGTTGCGGCTGATGCTGTCGCCCGGCGTCGGCAATGAAACCGCTCGCAAGCTGCTGGCCGCCTTTGGCTCGGCACAGGCTGTTTTTGAACAGAGCAGCGCCACCTTGCGGCAACTCGGTTCCGACAAACTGGCCAGGGCCCTGCAAACTGAGCCTGCTGCTCTGCGCGCGCAATTGCAGACCACGCTGGACTGGCTTCAGGCCGGTGATGACCGGCAGGTGGTTACCCTTGGCGATACCGCTTACCCACCCGAACTGCTCGACATCGAAGACCCGCCGCTGATGCTTTATATGCTTGGCGCCCTTGTAAACCCTGCGCAGCGTGCTACTAAAACATTGGCAATCAAGCTGGCCATCGTGGGTAGCCGCAACCCGACGCCACAGGGCGAAGCGAACGCCCGCCAGTTCGCCAGGGCGTTCGCCAGTGCCGGGCTCTGCATCGTGTCGGGGCTGGCGCTGGGGATTGATGGCGCAGCCCACGACGGCGCGCTGCTGGGCGGCGGTACTACCATTGCCGTGGTTGGCACCGGGCTGGACCGGGTCTATCCGAAGAAAAATCTCCCGCTGGCGCACCGGATTGCCCGGCAGGGCATGATCATCAGCGAGTTTGCGCTCGGCACTCCGCCGTTAATGGCTAATTTTCCAAGACGCAACCGCATCATCTCCGGCCTGTCGCGCGGCACGCTGGTTGTCGAGGCGGCGCTGCAATCGGGCTCGCTGATCACGGCACGGCTGGCGGCAGAGCAGGGCAGGGAAGTGTTTGCCATTCCTGGCTCGATTCACTCGCCATTGTCCCGCGGCTGCCACGCGCTGATCAAGCAGGGAGCCAAACTGGTCGAGGTGGCGCAAGATGTGCTGCAGGAGCTGAATCTTCCGGTGCCTGCAGCGGCAGCGGGTGCTGACGACGATGATACGGACGCGCAGCAGCCCGACGCCCCGCTCCTTGCCGCGCTGGGTTTTGATGCCGTGAGTCTGGATGCGCTGCAGGCGCGCTGCGGGCTGGATACCGCCCGCCTGCAGGCAATGCTGCTTGAACTCGAGCTCGACGGACAGGTCACGCGCCTGCCCGGGGGCTTGTTCCAGCGAATGGCAACGGGTTAATTTCCGTTGTCACGGGATAGTCCGGCGGCCGACACCTCAAACGTCATCCGCGGCAACACGCTTGACACGACCGCCGCGGTCTGCGTTATATTGAGTCCATGTTTGAAGTATTGGTGTACGTTTACGAGAATTACTGGCAAGGCGACGCTTGCCCCGAACTCACGCGACTGAGTCGCAAACTCACTGCCGTGGGATTTGACGCCGAAGAGATTCAGGCGGCCTTGGTGTGGCTGGATGGCTTGAACATGGCGGCTCAGGGTGCGCGGGGCAATCGGGCAGCATCGGCCGCGACGAACGCCATCGTCAACACGGCCAGCATGCAGCCGCAATCGGCCAGCAGCTTGCGTGTTTATTCGGTTGCCGAACAAATGCATCTGGGCGCGCAAAGCCTGGGATTTGTCAGTTTTCTGGAGTCCTCCGGTGTCCTGCCGCCGCCCATGCGCGAGATCGTCATGGACCGCGCCATGGCGGCTCCCGGCGATCCGGTCACGCTGGACGACCTGAAAATCATCGTGCTCATGGTGTACTGGAGTTTTGGCGAGGAGCCCGATGCGCTGGTGCTCGACGAATTATGTGACGACGCGCAGTGTCGCGTCGCCCATTAAGCCTCTGATCCAGGACCCGCTCGCCAGTGAACCTAAGCGAGCAGGCGCTCCGGGTTGGCATTGAGCTTGGCCAGCGCGTCGCGTGTGGCGCGTACCGTGAGGGCCTCTTCTTCCGTGAGAACCAGCAAACCGGCTTGCAGGTAAGCCGCCAGCCGGCGCACCTGAATCAGGAAATTGCGTCCGTCCGCGGCGGCGAACAGATACAGTTGCTTGCGCTCGCTGCACCAGGCAAACTGGACATGGCTGATCTTGCCGTTGTGATCCAGGTTGAACCAGGTGCCAAGCTGCAGCTCCCTCGCCCACGCGCGCATGGCTTCAGTGGGATGACTGCCGCCAGCCGTGATCACCTCAATTTCCGCGGCGTCGAGGCCGATCATTGTCACCAGGCTGTCAATGTCGAGCGGCAAGTCGCCCACATCCGCATCGGACAAATAGTCTTCCAGATTTGCCAACCGCTTGGCCATCGCGTCGATCCGCTCAATGGAGATGGCATCGGTCTTGGACATGAATGCGTCGGCCAGCGTGTCGCTGATGATTTTCAGATGGCCGTCCTGCTCGGGCGTCTTCATTCCGAGCATCGACATTCCAAGGCGCAGCAATTGCAGCAATTTGGGCAAATCGGCAATTACGCGGGCGCGATCTTCGCGGTTGGGCTTGGCGCTTGCGGCCCACACTAGGTCTGCGGCGGCGCGCTTGAGCGTAATGGTTTCAGCGTGCTGCGGGCCATTTCTGATGGCCGCGATGGCCAGCACTTCGGCCCAGATCTTGAACAGGAATTCCCGAATTTCCTCACGCACCGGCATGTCATTGAGCATGTTGCGCATCTCAATGGTGTACTGGATGGCCATGGTTTCCTTTTGTTCGACCTGCTGGGCCACGCTCACCAGACGTGCCGTGCCGCCTTGTTCCGCGAGAAACTTGGACAGGAATTTGTCAAACTCGTCATAGACGATCTGGAACACCCGTCGTCCGGTCTCGGGATACTGCTCGATCACTTGCACGACCCGCTTGACCTCCGACTCGATCACACCGCCCGACACCTTGACATCAAACCCGAGCACGCAGGAACCCATGCGGTCAATCAGCCGGCGCGCCGGATGCTGCAGCGAGCCGAAAAACTCGGGTTCGGAAATTGCCACGCGCAGCACTGGCATTTGCAGGCGTGCAAACCAGACGCGAATTCCCGCGGGAATGCGCTCCTCCGCCAGAATGCTCTGGAACATCAGGGCCACAATCTCGATAATGGCCTTTTCAGACGACGTGGTTGCAGCCTGTTTGAGCGTGTTGGCGCGTGCGCGCAACGCACCCATGGCTTGGTCGACATGGGTCTGACCATACACTTCGCCCTGTGCATCCGCCAGAAGGGTGCGCTCGGCTCCGCTCTCTTCGGCTCGCTGCACGCTGGCCATTGCCTGTGCGAGCTGCGGTGAAGGCTGATTGGGACGCGTGTTGTCAAAGCCTGCAACCTGGCTTGACAACAGGCGTTTGAGTTGCCCAATCACCCCCTGGGCCCGCATGCGGACCCGGGCCAGTGGCGTGGTTCCGGTCTGCATGCGGGTCTCGTCATAGACCGAGTTGCGCAAGTCCCCGCCCTGATGGCTCTGGACACTCCTGTCCGCGCTGCCGCTTCCGGATATACCGCTGCGTGCTGAACTGTGGCCCCACGAATTGGTGCTGGGTGCCCCAGTGTTGCCTCCGCTGCCACGACCGCGTTGGCCGGATCCGGAACCGCCCGAGCCACCACCGCCCGAGCCACC
>JAHFQQ010000171.1 GCA_023259235.1 Polaromonas sp.
GAAACCGAGGCACTTCGCAGCCTGAAAACTTGGGTTTGCGAGGCCAAACCACGACTCGGGAAGTCAGGCAAATGAGTGAGGCTTTTTAAACAAAGGGAGACTATGTCCAACTACATCAATGAATCACTCATCGGGGGTGCAAAAATTTCATATACCGGGACACTTAGCCTGTGGTCGGTGTCTGGGTTTATAACTTTTGGCTGTTTATTCGTGCTGATAGGGCTATTGATGATGATTGGATCGGGGCCTATGGGGTTAGCGCTCATCGGCGTCAGTTGCGTTTTATTTGCTGCCGCGTACATCACATTTAAAAGCACCCAGTTGGCAATAACGGACAAACGTGTGATTGCTAAATTTGGGTTCATCAGCCGTCATACCATTGAAATTAATATCAAAAAAGTTGAAAGTATCCAAATAAAACAGGGAATTTTCGGAAGAATATTTAACTACGGTTCACTGGTGATCTCAGGCGCGGGAAATCCGCAAGCGCCGATCCCCGGCATCTCAAAACCAATGGAATTTCGAAAGGCTTTTTTAGAGGCTCAAGACAGGTCTGAGGCAACGAAAAAGTGACCCATGTCAAGGATAAGTGGGAGCGCAAGGGCTGCGTGAAGTGAAAACCACATGACGCGACAAGATCGCGCTAGTCCTTTGGCGGGACCGAATAAAACAAGACCCATCCTACGGAACAATAACTCACGAAGACCTGTCCCTGTTGACCCAGATCAGGCGTTTTTTGAACTCGCTCAGGCGCTGGCTGCACATCCATCAGGCCTGGTTCTGGCCCGCCATGATCGGGGCCAGCGCCGCCATCTTCGGGGCGCTGTGGGCAACCCGGGTAAACGATCTGCGGGCACCCTACCCAGCCATCAAGAAAACACGGTTCCCGGGGAAATGCTGCTGCGCTGTACGGACCAAGGAAACCAAGTCTTCCGTTGCGTCCCATTTGGGAAGAAATAGCCACACATCATCGCCCGGACGGATAGCAACCGCTTGAATGACACGCGGCGGGAGGTGCTGGTTGGTGGCTGTATTGGCAACTTCTGCTTCGGGATCCGGCCATCGGTGCCGTTGTCGCCATCTTGGGGTTTACCTTGTATGCTGCGCTATGGGGGTCTCGAATGTATGAGACTTGTTCGTGCGCGCAAGGCCAATCGGTCATTCGGGTAGAGGGCGCATCTACGACACTTGCTTTTGTTACAGGAACGATTCCATGAACCCAATCCGACGCGCCATTTTCCGTTCAGCAAGCTGTGCGGCGCTCTTGCTGCTTTTCACCGGCATCAATGCGGTCGCGCAGACCACCCAGGAGCATGTGCATCACATGGCTGGCGGGGTGATGCCGTTTGATGTGTCCAGGACGATGCACATTTTCAAGATGACCGAGTCCGGAGGCGTTCAGAAGGTTGTGGCCAACGACGCGGCGGCAACTGATCAGATCGCGCTGATACGGCAGCACCTGCAGCACGAGGCGCAAAGTTTTCAGCACGGCGACTACTCGGATCCCGGCGCGCTGCATGGCGTCGGCATGCCCGGCCTGAAGGAACTTCAATTGGGAGCCGCCAAAATAAAGGTTTCCTATGCGCCCCTCCCGGAAGGCGCGGAAATTACGTTTGAAACCACTGATCTGCGCATGTTGACGGCGATTCACCGGTGGTTCGGCGCGCAATTGTCCGAGCACGGCGCCGACGCCAGGGCAGAATGAGCACCAGCGATAGCGTCAGGTTTTTCAATGCGTAGCCTCAGCGGCAAGTGCGTGACGGTTTCGTTCTCGTGTTTGACGCCAGGCCGTGGTGCGACTTCCTGTTCTGATTAGCGACCGCCACCTCTACCGTTGACCAGGCCCATGCAAATCATCAAACCAGTCCGCGCCACTCGAAGCTATACCCAGCGCCTGGTCGCAGACCCGGCTGCCGTGTTCCCGCTTCTTTGCCCGGTGCGGGAGGCCGACTGGATCGAGGGTTGGGATCCACCTTTGGTCGTTTCGTCCTCTGGCTTCGCCGAGCCGGATTGTGTTTTCACGACTTCCGCTGAACCCGTTGACGCCGTCTGGTACATCACTCGTCACGAGCCGTCCGCGGGCTTTGTCGAAATGCTCAAGATCACACCGGGCGTTACTGCCTGCAGGCTGACGATTCAGCTTCGTCCAGCGCCCGGTGGGTCTGAGGCTGCCATCACTTACTCGCACACCAGCCTCGGGCCGGAGGGTGACGCCTTTGTCGCCTCGTTCACAGAGGAGTTTTATCGCAAGTTCATGCAGGACTGGGAGACGCGAATCAATTACTATCTGCGCCATGGCACTGCGCTGAAGGCATAGCCGGTTGGGCGTCATGGAAGGAGCAAGAAATGGTCGTTCGTGTTGTCCGGCTTGGCAGCCCCAGAGTGGAAGGTGAAGGCACCCGCATCGGAACCGTCCGACGCCCGCCGCGTGGCGTGCCCAAGGCCGAGTTCGCGTCACGGAACTGGTACGACGTGTGGTTTCCCAACCTGGCCCCGAGCCCCGAAACCATGAAGCTCGGCCAGGAGGCCACGACGCCCGCTCAATGGGACAAATTCACCCGGAAATACCGGGCTGAAATGTCAACGGCCGAAAGCAGCCACACCGTCGAACTGCTCGCCGCGCTGTCCCGCCAAAGCAACTTCTCGGTCGGTTGCTATTGCGAAAACGAGGCGCATTGCCATCGGTCGGTGCTGCGCGAACTTCTGGCCGAAAAGGGCGCCGCTCTGGAAATGTCGGCACCATGAAGCACGGCAGCCGGGATCCAGCAATCGGGCAGGGCCGAGCCTGACTCATGAGCACCAGCGATAGCGTCAGGTTTTTCGATTCGCAGTTTCAGCGGCAGGCACGGGATGGCGACTTCCGGCTTAACCCGTTTGAGCTGGCTGCCCTGCCTCACCTGCACGGCCGGGTGCTGGACTATGGCTGCGGTTTGGGCAACCTCGCCTTTGCGGCGGCCGAACGCGGCTGCTCGGTTCTCGCACTCGACGCCAGCCCCGCGGCTATCGCGCATATCCGGCAACGCGCGGCCGCCGAGGGGCTGCCGGTGCGGGCGGCCCTGGCGGATCTTCGGAACCATCCACTCGACGAAGACTTTGATGCCGTGGTTTCCATTGGCCTGCTGATGTTCTTCGACTGCCCAACCGCCTTCAGGGCGCTATCGAATCTGCAGGCGCATGTTCGCGCGGGCGGCATCGCCGTTGTCAACGTGCTGACGGAAGGCACCAGCTACCTTGACATGTTCGACGCCAGCAGCTATTGCCTGTTTCCCCGCGGTGAACTGGAGTCCCGCTTTTCCGGATGGAAAATTCTTGGCTCCGAGTTCAGTGACTTCGAGGCGCCGGGAGGACGCAACAAGGCCTTTGCCACGGTCATCGCCCGCAAGCCAGGCATCTCTTGCGAGGCTGGGGCATAGCCCGCGGCGGGGCAGACTTGGGGGGGGCCGTGACCATGGCGACATCCTTAAAAACAGGGCGCTATTACTATGATAGCAAGCTATTTAGATGGCATAAGGGATGAAGCCAAAAAATGCCACTAAATTCTGGTGCGGGGATCGATTCTGCGTTCAAAGCATTTCGTCCGGCGCAAACGGCCCGATCAGCTTGAGCAGCAGCCTCAGGCTCAGGCTGGTGTCGGGTTCGCTGCTTGCATCCTCCAGCCCGGAGCCCTGCGGCGCGCGCCAGATCATTTGACCGTTCACCTCCTCGACGTGCCAGGCGCTGCTTGCCAGTGCGGGCTCTATCATGCGGATGGCCTGCGCTGACAAGGCGCGGCTGCGGATGACGATGCCGACTTCGCTGTTTTGCAGTTTGGACCGCAAATCGAGGTTCATGGAACCGACCACCAGCAGGTGGCTGTCGATCACCACCATCTTGGCGTGCAGGCTGGCGCGCGAGGTGCCAAGGCTGCTACCGGTGGAGCCGGCCACCGAGCCGAAGCTCCTGATGGAACCCCTCTGTTCGGCGCGCATTTCGTACAGCTCAACGCCCATGGCCAGCAGCGCTTCACGGTAACGGGCATAACCGACATGTGCGGCGATGGCGTCGTTGGAAGCCAGCGAATTGGTCAGCACCCGCACTCGCACGCCGCGCTGCCGAATGCTGGCAAACCGGCTCATCATTCGCGCGCCGGGGACGAAGTAGGGCGAAACGATCAGCAGGTCGGTTTTGGCCTGCGACATGAGCTGCAGCAGGCCATCGACGGCGGTGTCTTCTGATTCGCTCACACTGTCGGCATCGGCAGCAATTTTGGAAGGCTTGTCCACCAGCATCACCGAGGGCGCCCAGATCCAGGTCAGCAGGTGCAGATTGGCGGAGTCGGGCAATGCCGGCAGCGTGGTGGTAACGCCTTTGGGCGAAGTGACGGTCCGCTCGGTGGTGGTAGGGTTGGTCACGCCGGCTGACGCCCGCGGGGCGCTGGCCACATCGACTGCAACGCTGGATTGCGCGTTGGTTGTGGCCGCAGGGGGTGCGGGCTTGAGTGCCCTGATTTCCGCTTCGGTCATCAGGGACTGCACCGGGTAGGCCAGCTGGTTGTTCCAGTACTGGTCAAAGCTGCCCGAGAGGTCGCGCACGATGCGGCCGGAAGCCAGCAGGTCGATATCGACAAAGTTGGTGCCTTCGCTCTGGCCGAAGTAGGTTTCGCCCAGATTGCGGCCGCCCACAATGGCCACCGCGTTGTCGGCCGCAAAAATCTTGTTGTGCATGCGCCTTTGCATGCGGTCAACATCCCTGAGGTTGCTCAAAATCCGGACAAACATCGAGCTACGCCCGCCAGGCAACGGGTTGAACAGCCGCATCGCGATGTTTTTTTCAAAGGCGAGCTTGAGTACCTGGGCGTTTTTGCCGGAGGTGTTGAAGTCGTCAAGCAGGATGCGGATGCGCACCCCGCGCCCGGCGGCCTCGCGCAGCGCGTCGAACAGGCGTTCGGTGGTGTCGTCGGCAAAAATCGCATAGTACTGGATGTCCAGCGTTTTTTGTGCGGCCTTGATCAGCGTCATGCGGCTGGTAAAAGCCAGCTCGGCGCTGTCAGCGAGTGCAAAGCCGGAGTCATTGCGGGTGCTCGCCTGGGCGGCGCGTTCAGCCACAAGCTGGCCCAGCCGGGTCTCTGCCGGGTTGGCCAGCGCCGTGGAAACCGGACGTTCAACGTTGCTGGGCAACGATGCGCAGCCCGAGAGGAAGAAAGCTGCCAGCAGCAAAAACAGGCCCGCTGGCCAAGGCCTTCGGGCGGTCGTTTGTGAGGCCAGGCGGCCAGTATGGCGCTGCGCTGCGGCGGTGGTGTGCATGGTGCAGACCACTGTAGCCGAAGCCGGCACTCTGTGATACAGGCGCTCGGCCTGACCCTGCGGCCCGACGCCTGAGGCAGAGGGCAGAGACAGAGGCAGAGGCAGAGGCAGAGGCAGAGGCAGAGGCAGAGAAGGCGCCTCAGGACGACAGGGTTTCCCAGCGCTGCAGCGCCGCCATCAGTTCTTCCTCAATCTTCGTGTTGCGCGCATTGAGCTCGGCGGCGCGCCTGGCGTTGCTGGTGTAGATCGTGCCGTCAAAGAGCTCCTGCTGGATTGCTTTTTGTTGCGATTCGAGTTGCTCGATCAGCGCGGGCAGCGCTTCGAGCTCGCGCTGCTCTTTGTAGCTAAGCTTCTTTTTTGATAGCTGCACATGCCCGCCATTTATGGGCTCAGCACTGTTTTTGCTTAAATTTTTGGTGCTGGGCGCGGGCGCAGGGATTTTTCCGCCGGCATTGATTTGCGTCGCCCGTTTCGATTGGGTCAGCCAGTCGGTCACGCCGCCTTCGTACTCGCGCCAGAAACCGGGGTTCTCGGGCGTTCCTTCGTAGGCGATGGTGCTGGTGACCACGTTGTCGAGAAAGCGCCGGTCGTGGCTGACCAGAAACACCGTGCCCTCGTAGTTTTGCAGCAGGTCTTCGAGCAGTTCCAGCGTGTCGATATCCAGATCGTTGGTCGGCTCGTCAAGCACCAGCACGTTGGCGGGCCGCGCGAACAGGCGCGCCAGCAGCAGCCGGTTGCGCTCGCCGCCCGAGAGCGAGCGCACCGGCGAGTTGGCGCGCGCGGGCGAGAATAAAAAGTCGGTCAGGTAGCTCTTGACGTGCTTTTTCTGGCCATTGATTTCAACCCACTCGCTGCCCGGGCTGATGAAGTCTTCGAGCGTGGCGTCCAGGTCCAGGGCATCGCGCATCTGGTCAAAGTAGGCCACCTGCAGGTTGGTGCCAAGGCGAACCTTGCCGGGTGGCAGCGTCACGTCGGGCTCCAGCTCGCCCAGAATGAGCTTGAGCAGCGTGGTTTTGCCCGCGCCATTGGGCCCGAGCAGCCCGACCTTGTCGCCGCGCAGCAGCGTGCCGCTGAAGCCGTTGACGACGATTTTGGTTGCGCCCGGGTGGCCAAAGCTTTTCGACACGTTGGTGAGCTCGGCCACGATCTTGCCGCTCTTGTCGCCGCTGGAGACATCCAGATTCACGCGACCCACGGCATCGCGCCGCGCCGCTCGCCTGTCACGCAGGGCTTCGAGCCGGCCAATTCGGGCCACGCTGCGGGTGCGGCGCGCCTCCACGCCTTTGCGTATCCACACCTCTTCCTGCGCCAGCAGCTTGTCGGCCTTGGCGTTAATGACAGCTTCCTGCGCCATCTGATCTTCTTTCAGAATCAGGTACTGGGAAAAGTTGCCCGGGTAGCTGCGCAGCTTGCCACGGTCCAGCTCAACAATGGTGGTGGCGACACGGTCCAGAAAGGCCCGGTCATGGGTGATGGCGATGATGCTGCCGTTGAAATTGACCAGCAGGTCTTCGAGCCAGGCGATCGAGTCCAGGTCGAGGTGGTTGGTTGGCTCATCAAGCAGCAGGACATCGGGTGTTGCGACCAGCGCCTGCGCCAGCGCCACGCGCTTCTTGTTGCCGCCCGACAGCGTTCCGACGATGGCGTCTTTGTCCAGGTGCAGGCGGTGCAGCGTTTCCTCGACGCGCTGCTCCCAGTTCCAGCCGTCCAGCGCCTCGATCTCGGACTGCAGGGCGTCCAGGTCGGTGTGCTCGTCGGCTGCCAGGTATTGCTCGACGACGTGTCTGGTCCTCGCCAGCCCGGCGCTGGCAGCTATGAAAACCGTTGTGTGCGGGTCCAGGCCGGGCTCTTGCGGGACGTAGGCAATGCGCAGGTTTTGCTGCAGTTGCAAAGTGCCGTCGTCGGGTTTTTCAAGGCCGGCAAGAATTTTCAGCAAGGAGGATTTGCCGGTGCCGTTGCGCCCGATCAGTCCAATTCGCTCGTTGCTTTCGAGTGAAAAGTCGGTGTGATCCAGCAGGGCGACGTGCCCGAAAGCGAGTTGAGCGTCCAGTAGGGTAATAAGTGCCATAAGTACCGGGATTATCCGGGTGACGGGACCGGGGGCCACAACGCAACGTTTTTAGCCTGAAGGCGACCAGATCCCGCGCATTGGGCCAGCCGATGCGCTGTGCGACGCCTTGCCCTGCGCACGAATCCATCGTTTTCATTTTGTTCCACCACTTCCGGGCTGCAGTAGCAGTCCCAATCCGGGCGTTCGAGTGGGGACCGTCCGGCGCATCGGAGTGTTCTGGTCCA
>JAHFQQ010000172.1 GCA_023259235.1 Polaromonas sp.
AAGGCGAGCAGCTTGGCGACATTGACCACACCCACCACATCGTCCAGGCTGCCGCGGCATACCGGGTACCACGAATGGCCGGTAGCCCCCGCCTTGTCGATGGCCTTGGCAACCGTATCGGCCGCATCAAGCCATTCAATATCTGCGCGCGGCAGCATCAGGGAGGTCAGCAAGCGGTCGTCGAGCAGAAAAACGTTCTGCACCATCCGGTGCTCGTGCTCTTCGATCAGGCCGGCGTCGCGCCCTTCTTCCAGGCTGGCGGCAATTTCTTCCTCGGTGACTGCCCGGCTGGCATCATTGTCAACGCGCAAGAGTTTAAGCACCGCATGGGTGCTGACCGAAAGCAGCTTGACAAAAGGCTTGGCGATGATGGCAACCCCCATCATGGGCCGCGACACCAGTCGCGACACGGTTTCAGGGTAGAGCTGACCAATGCGCTTGGGCACCAGTTCGCCAAACACTATGGTGATGAAGGTAATTGCCGTCACCACCAGCGCCGTGGCGGTGATGTCGGCGGCACGAAGCGAAGCGCCCAGCGCCTGGATCCACAGCGAGACCCCACTGCTGAAAGCCGCTTCGCCAATAATGCCGTTGAGCATCCCGATGGAGGTAATGCCCACCTGCACCGACGACAGAAATTGCGTGGGGTTGTCAAGCAGGCCCAGGGCCGCTTGCGCGCCCTTGTCCCCCGATTCGGCCATCGCATTCAAGCGGGCCTTGCGGCTGGACGCGAGGGCCAGCTCCGACATGGCAAATACCCCGTTAAGCAGGGTCAAAAAAGCAATCAGCAGGAAGTCCATGAGTCCGGAGGCAGAATAAACACTATGTCACTTTACTGTATCGGCGACCTGCAAGGTTGCAATGCGCCATTTCAGCGTCTGCTGGAGAAGATCGATTTTTCCCCAAGCCGCGATACCCTGTACCTGTTGGGCGACCTGGCCAACCGCGGGCCGGACTCGCTCGGGGTGCTGCGCCGCCTGAGCACGCTGGGCGACGCAGCGCACTGCCTGCTCGGCAACCACGACCTGCACTTGCTCGCCCTGTGGCAAGGTGTGCACCGCCCTGGCCGCAGGGACACCGTGCAAGACGTGTTGCAAGCACCGGATTGTCAGGTGCTGATGGACTGGTTGCGGCATCGTGCCATGGCCCTGCACCGTCACGGCTGGCTGATGGTGCATGCGGGCGTGCTGCCGCAATGGAGCGTGGCACAAACGCTGGCGCTGGCCGCTGAGGTGGAGCAGGCGCTGCGCGGACCTGATGTGAAAGATTTTTTGAGCGCCATGTATGGCAACACGCCCGGGCAATGGCACGACAGTCTTGAAGGCGCTGACCGGTTGCGCGTGATTGTGAATGCACTGACGCGCCTGCGCTTTTGCACGCCGCAAGGCGTGATGGAGTTCACCAGCAGCGAAGGAGCCAGCGCCGCTCCGTCCGGCTATCTGCCGTGGTTTGAAGTGCCAGAACGCGCCACCCGAGGTACGCCCATGGCGTTCGGGCATTGGTCCACCCTGGCCACCGACGCGCACAGAGCCACCGGCTTGCGTCACAACACCCTGCCGCTGGACACCGGCTGTGTCTGGGGCGGCTGCCTGAGCGCTGCCCGGCTGGGCGCCGCGGCCGGTAAATTTGAACTGATCACGGTAAAGTGCGAACAGGCGCAAAAACCGGCTTGAAGAGACCGGAAAACCCCGCCTTCAGTGACTGGTCTGGAACAGTGCAGCGACTCTTTTTTTGGACTTGATATTGGCGGACACGCCACTGCGGACAGGGCCTGACTTGGCTGCCGCCTCCCAGGCCGGTTGCGCTTGCACGGCGGTGCTGGGCTCATAAGGCTGGTCAAAAAATGGGTCACGGGACTTGGCTGGCTGACGCTGCGGCGTGTACTCGCGGCGTTCACGCGGCTCACGCCGTTCACGCGGCGCATGGGCGGCAAGCCGCTCGCCGCCGTCTGCCCCCTCGCCTTCGCGGTACATGCGGCGTCCGTCATTGATGCGCCCCTGCTCCTTGATGCGGGGGCCATCCTCGTCAAACTCGATGGGCTCGAGTTCGATTCTGGTGTTCAACAGCTTTTCGATATCGACCACCAGGCGGTTGTCGCTGCTCGCCACAAAACTCACGGCCAGCCCCTCCGCCCCGGCCCGGCCGGTACGCCCGATGCGATGGATGTAGTCTTCGGCATTGAAGGGCACGTCAAAATTGAACACCGCCGGCACATCCTTGATATCAAGGCCGCGGGCGGCCACGTCGGTACAGACCAGCAGATCGACCTCGCCGCTTTTGAAGGCCTCGAGAGCCTTCAGGCGCTCATCCTGGCTCTTGTCGCCATGCAGCGCCGTGGTCTTGAGGCCTTCGCGTTCCAGCGAGCGGGCCAGTCGCGCGCAACCCAGTTTGCTGTTGACAAATACAAAGGCCTGCTTCATGCCGCGCTGGCGCAGTATCTGGTGCAGCGCGCGGCGCTTGTCATCAGGACTCACGCTGTAGAAATGCTGCTCCACCGTCGACGCCGCGGCGTTGGAACGCGCCACCTCAATCGTTACCGGGTCTTGCAGGTAGCTCGACGCCAGCCGCTTTATTTCAGGCGAAAAGGTGGCTGAAAACAGCAGCGTGATGCGCTGCTTGGGCAAATAACTCAGAATGCGCTGCAAGTCGGGCAGAAAACCGATATCGAGCATGCGGTCGGCCTCGTCGAGCACCACATACTCGACCTGATTGAGCACAGTATTCTTGGCCTCGATATGGTCCAGCAAGCGCCCCGGCGTGGCCACCAGCACCTCGACACCTTTTTTGAGTTCGAGCGTTTGCGGTTTCATGTCCATGCCGCCAAACACCACCATGCTGCGCAGGTTGGTGTACTTGGCGTAGAGTTTGACCTGCTCGGCCACCTGAACAGCCAGCTCACGCGTGGGCAGCAGCACCAGCGCACGTACCGGATGGCGCGCCGGCGAAGTCGAAGCGTTCTCGTGCTGCAGCATGCGCTGCAGCAGGGGTAGCGTGAAAGCAGCGGTTTTGCCGGTGCCGGTCTGCGCGGCGCCCATCACGTCCTTGCCCTGCAGAACCACCGGAATGGCCTGCTCCTGGATCGGTGTCATGGATTCGTAGCCCATGTCGGCTACGGCCCGGGCCAGCGGTTCAGCCAGCGAAAGGTTCGAAAAGGAAGATGTCATTTAGCCTGTAATTGTCGCACTTTGAGCGAACTGATTCATTTTGCGGCTCAAGGCAGCGCTCAAGCGACCAGGGCGCCCGCGCGCCCCGGAATTCAAAGAGACGCTATCGCTATAGTAATAATAGCTGACCGTGCCCGTACCGTATGGGCAAAATTCAGATTATCCTATAGATTTCTGGCGCCAAAGGTGTCACAGGCCTGGATGCTGCCGCCTTTCAGGCCCGCATCAAACCAGCGTTGTCGCTGGGCGCTGGTTCCATGGGTAAAGCTCTCGGGCACCACCGCGCCACCGCTTGACCGCTGCAGGGCGTCATCGCCGATTTTGGCGGCCGCATTCATGGCTGATTCCACGTCCCCGCCCTCCAGGATATGGCGGGACTGGTCCGCTTTATGAGCCCACACGCCGGCAAAGCAATCGGCCTGCAGTTCAAGCCGCACGCTCAGTGCGTTGTACTCGACCCGGCTGACCCGGCCGCGCATCTGGTCCATCTTGGCGCTGATGCCCAGCAGATTCTGCACATGATGACCCACCTCGTGAGCAATCACATAAGCCTGGGCAAATTCACCAGGCGCACCGAGGCGATTTTTGAGGGTTTCGTAAAACCCGAGGTCGATGTACACCTTTTGGTCGGCAGGGCAGTAAAACGGTCCCATGGCGGCTTGCCCCTGGCCGCAGGTGGTTTGCGTCGTCCCCCGGAACAGCACCAGGTGCGGCTCCGTGTAAGTGCCGCCGGCCTTGACAAAGACGTCTTTCCAGACATCTTCGGTATCGGCCAGCACCGTGGAGACGAAGGCGGCCATGCGGTCATCGGCCGGCGGCCGGTGCGCAGGGGCCTGCTGTACCTGCGACGGCTGCGACCCGCCGCTCAGAAGGCCCAGTATCGTGATCGGGTTGATGCCGAAAATCCACCCCCCTATCAGCGCCACCACAATGGTGCCAATTCCAATGCTGCGGCCGCCCAGCAACCCGCCACCGCCGCCTGCGTCATCACGCCGGTCTTCCACATTGTCGGATTCCCGATTACCTTCCCATTTCATGGCTGATTTCCTGTTGTGGATGTGAGGCTAGCCTTGACTTGGGCGGCCTTGTGGCTCTGTTCGGCACCGCCGCAAGCTTTAACTTTACTCGAAAGTCCCAAAGCACGCCGGCAGACGTCACAATGGATCATATGCCAGTAGCCGGTAAAATCGGTCCGTTACACATTTCAGGCAAGTCAAACCCCATGTCCTTCTTTCGCCGCCCCGACTACAACTCCGAAGCCACCAAATTCATAGCCCAGCTCAAGACTGCCAAGCCCACGCTGGAAGCCGAGCAGCGGGCCGGCCGTGCCCTGCTCTGGGACAAATCCCTGAACCGCGCCATTCAGGCCGAGTACCGCGAAGCCCGCGTCGCGCAAGAACCCTATGTGTACTATGACAACTACCGCCAGGACCGCCACGAATAACATAAAAAAGGCTTCCGGTCCATTAAGAACGGGCCCGGAATGCTCTGTTTTTTGTAGTACTTCCTGATACGTTCCGGCTGCCGCCAGCGCCTTCATGCCCCAAACTCCGTTTTCAGCTTCCGAGGCGCTACCGCCCGCGGCGGGGCAGGATTTGCCTGTGGTGGTTGACCAGGTCGCGCTGGCCCGTCTGTATGGCGAGCCGCTGTTTGCGCTGCCACACGACCTGTACATCCCGCCTGATGCGCTGCAGGTGTTTCTGGAGGCGTTCGAGGGTCCGCTGGACTTGCTGCTCTACCTGATCCGCAGGCAAAATTTCAACATTCTTGATATTCCGATGGCAGCGGTAACGCGCCAGTACCTGGCCTATGTGGACGAGATCCGCGCCACCAACCTGGAACTGGCGGCCGAGTACCTGCTGATGGCCGCCATGCTGATCGAAATCAAGTCGCGCATGCTGCTGCCCCCGCGAAAGACAGCGCAAGGCCAGGAACCGGAAGACCCCAGGGCCGAACTGGTGCGCCGCCTGCTCGAATACGAGCAGATCAAGCTGGCTGCTCACCAGCTCAATGAAATGCCGCAATTGGGCCGTGACTTCCTGCGCGCGCAGGTCTATGTGGAGCAATCGCTGCGGCCGCGCTTTCCTGATGTGAACGTGATCGACTTGCAGGATGCGTGGCGCGACATTGTGAAACGCGCCAGGCTGGTGCAGCATCACGTCATCAACCGTGAAGAGCTCTCCGTGCGCGAGCACATGAGCATCGTGCTGCGCAAACTGCGAGGCCGCAAGTTTCTGGAATTCGGGGATTTGTTTGACGCCACGCGCGGCGTGCCGGTGCTGGTCGTCACTTTCATTGCGCTGCTCGAACTCTCAAAAGAAGGCCTGCTGGAAGTTACCCAGGCCGAAGCCTATGCGCCGATTTACGTGCGCCTGGCGTACACCCCCACCTGAACCTTTGATGGCCTTCCCATGAAATCCCTGGCGAGCCTGGCGCAGCGCAATTTCGACGTTCTCATCATCGGCAGCGGCCTGGCGGGGTTGACCGCTGCGCTGCTGCTGGCCCGGGGGCGACGGGTTGCGGTGCTGACCAAGCGCGAGCTCAGCGACGGCGCCAGCGGCTGGGCCCAGGGCGGCATGGCCGCGGTGCTGGCCGAAGGAGACACGCTGGAGCAGCATGTGAACGACACCCTGATTGCCGGGGCCGGCCTGTGTGATCTGGCCGCCACCCGCTCCGTGATTGAGGGCGCACCCAAGGCGATTGCCTGGCTGCGCACGCTGGGTGTGGCGTTTTCAGAAGACCGCGCACACCCGGGCGAGCTGCACCTCACGCGCGAAGGCGGCCACAGCCAGCGCCGCATCGCGCATGCCGCCGATGCCACCGGCGCGGTGGTGCAGCGCACGCTGATTGAGCAGGTGCGAAGCTCACCCAACATCACGGTGTTCGAATGCCATATGCTGGTGGACCTGATCACCGACCGCCAACTCAGGCGGGCTGGCAACCAGTGCCACGGCGCCCATGTGCTGGACGTAAACAGCGGCGCCGTTGCCACATTCAGCGCAGCGCATACCATTGTGGCTACCGGCGGCGCGGGCAAGGTGTATCTGTATTCCACCAACCCCGATACCGCCACCGGCGACGGCATCGCCGCAGCCTGGCGCGCCGGCTGCCGCGTCAGCAACATGGAGTTCATCCAGTTTCACCCGACCTGCCTGTACCACCCGTACGCCAAATCGTTTCTGATCAGCGAGGCGGTGCGCGGCGAAGGCGGGCGGCTGCTGCTTCCCGACGGCACCCGCTTCATGCCGGTGCACGATGCGCGCGCCGAGCTGGCGCCGCGCGATGTGGTGGCGCGCGCCATCGACTTTGAAATGAAAAAGCACGGGCTGGACTGCGTTTATCTGGACATTTCGCACCAGAGCCCGGCTTTCCTGCACGAGCACTTCCCGAATATCCTGCAGCGCTGCCTGGAGCTCGGCATCGACATCACCACGCAGCCGATTCCGGTGGTGCCGGCGGCGCACTACACCTGCGGCGGCGTGCTGACCGATCTGGCCGGACGCACCGACGTGGCGAACCTGTATGCGATTGGCGAGACCGCCTGCACCGGCCTGCACGGCGCCAACCGGCTGGCGAGCAATTCGCTGGTGGAGTGCGTGGTGCTGGCCCGCGCCACGTTTGAAGCAATCGAGGCCACCAAAACCAGCGAACCCAGCCTGGCCATGGCGCTGCCCGCCTGGGACGAAAGCCGGGTCACGGACGCCGACGAAGCGGTGGTGATCTCACACAACTGGGACGAGTTGCGCCGCTTTATGTGGAACTACGTGGGCATTGTGCGCACCACCAAGCGGCTCGAACGCGCGGCGCACCGCATCGCGCTGCTGCGCTCGGAAATTCAGGAGTTTTATGCGCACTTTCGTGTCAGCCGCGACTTGCTGGAACTGCGCAACCTGGTGCAGGTGGCCGATCTGATCGTGCGCTCGGCGCAGGGGCGACACGAAAGCCGCGGCCTGCATTTCAGCCGCGACTACCCGCAGACCAATGCCGTGGCGTTGCCGACCGTGCTGGTCCCTGCAGCGCCGGACCCCTCGCCCCCAACATGAACAAGGTTCCTGATCCCCCAAGCCGTGAAAATAGCCCCGGCGTGACGATGCACTGCGCTGATTGAACGCTTACGCCGCCCCTATGTGAGGCTGCAGACTGCCGGCCGCAAGACCGTGCTGTTGGGCTGCCGTGAACGCCAGCATGCGGTCAATTGGCAAGCGCGCCCGCAAGCCCAGCACCGGGTCGACATGAACCTCGTTCGCGCCCGTTCCCAGCACCTGCGCCAGCCCGGCCAGCCCGTTCATCGCCATCCAGGGGCAATGCGCGCAGCTCTTGCATGTGGCGCTGTTGCCGGCCGTCGGGGCTTCAATGAAGGTTTTACCGGGGTTGAGGGTGCGCAGCTTGTGCATCA
>JAHFQQ010000360.1 GCA_023259235.1 Polaromonas sp.
CCGCCAGGATGCGTGCGTAACCCTTGGGCGACAAAGCTGCGCCCGGAGCCCCAGCAGTATCCGCGGCAGAGCTTGCAGAGGCCTCCTGAACCGTTTCCCGATCCAGAAAGCTCTGGTAGCCCGCCGCCACCTTGGAGGGGCTGCCTGTGAGCTGGACGGTGCCTTTTTCAAGCCACAGCGCCCGGGTGCATAAGGCCTCGACCTGGTACATCGAGTGCGAGCAGAAAAGAATTGTCGCGCCCTTGTCTTTCAAGTGCATGATGCGGTCGAACGACTTGCGCGCAAAGGCGCCGTCGCCCACCGACAACGCTTCATCGATGACCAGAATATTCGGGTCCACACTGGTGGCGATCGAAAAGGCCAGCCGCACGTACATGCCGCTTGAGTAGGTTTTGACCGGCTGGTGGATGAAATCGCTGATGCCCGAAAAGTCAACGATGGCTTCATAGCGTGCGTCAATCTCGGCCTTGCTCAGACCCAGAATCGAGGCATTGAGATAAATATTCTCCCGGCCGGTGAACTCCGGGTTGAAGCCGGCGCCGAGTTCGAGCAGGGCTGCCACGCGGCCGTGGACTTCCACGCTTCCAGACGACGGTGTCAACGTGCCGCAAATGAGTTGCAGCAGAGTCGATTTGCCGGCACCGTTACGCCCGACCAGGCCGAGAACTTCGCCCTGTCCAAGCTCAAAGCTGACATCGTTCAGGGCCGCGAACTCGCGGTAGTAGCGCCGGTTTTTTCGCGCCAGCATCTGCTTGAGTCGATCAATCGGGCGCTCGTAAAGCTGGAAGGCTTTGCCAAGCTGCCGCGCGACAATCGCAGGGCTAGAGGACATCGGCGAAACCCTTGCGCGTCAGCTGGAAAAAACCGGCGCTGGCAATCGCGAACACGCAGGCCAGCAGCGAATACAGCCCAAGGGTGCCCCAAGCCGGCCATTGCCCCTGCAGCACCACCTCCCGAACCTGCTCGATGATCAGCGTCAGCGGGTTCAGGTTCATCCAGAACTGCCATCGAACGTCCAGCGTGCTGACGGAGTAGAACACGGGGGACATGAACATCGCCAGGCTGACGACCATAGTCATCATCTGCCCGACGTCGCGCACAAAAACACCCAGGGCAGACAACAGCCAGCCCAAGCCGAGCAGAAACGGGAGAAAGGGCAGCAATACCAGCGGCAAGGCGAGCGCCGTTACCGGCAAACCGCCGCGGGCGACCAGCAGGACAAGCAGCAGCGAAGCGACACTGATCAGGAGGTGAAACAGGCCGGACAGCACCGTCACCCAAGTGAGCAATTCCACCGGAAAAATCACTTTTTTGACCAGATTGGGTTGATCAACGATCAGGTTGGGCGCCCTGCTGGCTACTTCGGCGAACAGATTGAACACAAGCAGCCCGGCAAATATCTGCAACGCAAACTCAAGCCCTCCCCCGTTGGCAGCCCCGGGCCATCTGGCGCGAAAGACACCGACAAATACGAAGGAATAAACCCCCAGCATCAGCAATGGGGTCAGAAACGACCAAGTCAGTCCGAGCAGCGAGCCGCGGTAGCGTCCCAACACGTCCCGCCTGGCAAACTGCCAAAGCAGTGAGCGGTTGTTAAGGGGAAAAAAGGCGGAATGGGGGCGAGTCACTGGTTGAATTTTAGCATTGCAATATTCCCCTATTCATGGGCGCCTTGACCGGCAAGTGCCAGCTAAAAATGAATCCCCCGCATCATCTGCTGCATCGCCATCGCTTCGGCCGAGAGTTGCGGTTTGGCGCTCTTGTCACCCTTGGCGGCCGATGAGTCGGGAAACATGCGGAAACTGGTGTTCATGGCGATCTGCGCAATGCGCGGCAGCAGCGCGTGCAGCACCTGCCCTGTGATGCCCAGCCGCGTGGCGATGCGCACCGGCTTGAAGATGCAGGCCTGTGCAATCATGTCGGCGGCCTCTTCGGGGTTCAATGTGGGAACGTTGTTGTACAGATTTGTCGGCGCAATCATGGGCGTGCGCACCAGTGGCATGCTGATGGTGGTAAAGCTGATGCCAACGTCGGCAAACTCGCTGGAGGCGCAGCGCGTCCAGGCGTCAAGCGCCGCCTTGGACGCCACATACGCTGAAAAGCGCGGAGCGTTGGTCAGCACGCCGATGGAGCTGATGTTGACGACATGCCCCTTGTGTTTGGCCACCATGCCGGGCAGCAGTCCCGTGGTCACGCGCAGGCAGCCAAAGTAATTGAGCTGCATGGTGCGCTCGTAGTCATGAAAGCGGTCGTAGCTCGCTTCAATGGCGCGGCGGATCGAGCGGCCGGCGTTGTTGATGAGGAAATCAACACCGCCATGCTCGGCAATCAGCGCCTTGATGAAGCGGTCGCAGTC
>JAHFQQ010000001.1:0-13865 GCA_023259235.1 Polaromonas sp.
TTGGCCGCCAGCACGGTGGCAATGGCCGCCGTCAGCGTGGTCTTGCCGTGGTCCACGTGGCCAATGGTGCCGACGTTGACGTGCGGCTTGGTGCGTGCATATTTCTCTTTTGCCATTTCTCAACTCCGAAAAGTTACAAACCCGGTTAACAATTACGGCCGGCAACAGCGCCTTTTGTGCCGTACCAACTCAAAATATGGTGCCCATTGCGGGAATCGGACCCGCGACCTCTCCCTTACCAAGGGAGTGCTCTGCCACTGAGCCAAATGGGCAAAATTCAACCTTACTCATCACCGCCATGCGCAAATCAAATCAGCAAGGCTCCATAAACAATGCGTCGTAACGCCACTTCATGGAGCGGGAGACGGGAATCGAACCCGCGTCATTAGCTTGGAAGGCTAGGGTTCTACCATTGAACTACTCCCGCGCAGCTCTGCTTATTCAACTCATGACATGACTTGCACCCGATAACCTTGCAACCCAAAACAAGATTGCGGCCAATCATTCAATTGCCTCAATCGTCTTCGTCCTGTGCCGTCCGGTCTTACCAAAAAATTCACAAAGTAACCAAAATCTGGTGGATGGGGCTGGATTCGAACCAGCGTAGGCGTAAGCCAACAGATTTACAGTCTGCCCCCTTTAGCCACTCGGGCACCCATCCCTCTCACCAAGGCAAGCGCAATTCATTACCAATGCACCTGCCTGGAAGCCTGGCTTGCGCCCTGCTTGCGTTTATTGCCATTTCTGGCGCAAACACATGAATTCCTGCTCTTTCCCAGCGAACTGAGCATTATAGCCACATTCTCTGGATGCAGAGATATCCAGCCAGCAAGGCGCCCAGGCCTTATCCAGGCCTGGGAAAATCGCCTGCGCCGTGGCACTTCTTGTACTTCTTGCCACTGCCGCATGGGCACTAGGCATTGCGTCCGGGAGCCGCTGCCTTGAGCACCGACTCGACTCGCGGCCCCAGCGCCCGCCAGATTTCACGCAGGTCATAGACCGCCCAGATCGCCTCGCCAAAAGCGTTGAGTCGGGCAACGCTGGCGCTGGGGGCGCCGTCCTCGCCGAGGGGCGATACTTCGGGCGCAGCGGTATCGTCCTCGGTCAGGGCCACCACGGCCTGCAGCGCTCTGTCCAGCGATCTGGCGGCGTCCTTGTCGCGCGGCATGGCCCACTCCGCGGGCCAGTTCTCAACGGCATACATGAAGCCCAGTGCCCATACCTGAGCGAACGCAGGCAGTTCCTCGCGCCTGAAAGCGGCTTGCTCTTCAGCGGGCATTTCGGCCACGGCAGCGCGAATGTCCATGACCTCGGGGCAGTAGCAGCGCGCGTCCTCGAGCGAGTTCACTTCAGCGTCGAGCGCCGTAACGACCTCGTTCCAGCGCTGGTTCCAGAGCGCGAGAAAGCGCTCACGCTGCACTTGACTGGCGAATGATCCGCCTTCAGGATCAGGCGCATCACCGTCGGCGGGCGTCCCCAGCAGGACCGGCAAGTATTCAGCAGCATCGATGCGGCGACGCGAGCAGATCACGGCGGCCATGAAACCCTCGCAAAACTCCCACTGCGGCGTTTCATCGCAGCGGGTGCGCAGGTCGTCAAGAATGCCCTCCAGTTCGTCGAAAACCACGGTTTCCAGCGGTGAAGGAGTATGGGAGGAAGAAGTCATGATGATGGACAGCGCCGCCGCGTCAAGCGGGATTTTTGGGGCACAGCAATGTTTTTGCTATTAATTATATAGCTACCTGTACCCGTGACCCAAGGGCCAGAAGCCGTTTTTTCATTGAAATTATGGCTTGATCCTTGCTGAGCAGCAAGGCGCGCCATGCTACCGCCAAATCGATGAATTTCTGGTCATCCGGGTCACTGCAGGCTGCATTGGCTCTGGTGGCAACCTCTGTCAGGCGGCTATGCCGATCATAGGCGGCCAGCACAACCGGCGCATCAATCTGAAACAACGCCAGGCGCACGATAATCTTCTGATAAGTCAGCACTCGCGCCAGTTCGTCGCGCATGGCTTGCGTTGCCAGCCAGTCAAGTTCGCCTGCCTGTAGCGCTTGTTTGAGCGGGTGCGCCGCCACGTCGTTGAAGACAAACACATCGAGGACGATGTTTGTGTCAAGAACGACCGGGCGTCCGCGCCCTGTGGATGCCAACGCGAAGGTGGGAGGGGAGAAGTCACCCATTTTTCCCTTCAGGCTGATCGACCGGCTTGCCCCGCGCCGAGCCGGCCACCATGTCGAAGCGGAATAGCCGGCATTCAATCGGGCCGTTCCACATCGGAACGCGGCGCGACTCCTTCAGGCGCATCTTGCCGGGCAGCTTCAGGTCAGGGGTCAGGATGTAGGCCGTCCAGCCAGCGTAGTTTTTCTTCCAGTGCGCCGCCAGCCGCGCAAAGAAGTCAGACGCCGCTTCGCCGCTGTCGGTCTGCGCCTGCTCGCGCCCGGGGTTGGCGGAACGGTCGCGCGGAGTGTCTGGCAATGCTTCCTGACGGCGCAGCGGCTGACCAAATTCGTCCACGCCCTGGCGCCGCTCATCCCTTTGATTACGGCTCTGAACACCTGAAATACCGGCTACCCCCGCCACATCAATCCGCTCGCCATAGGGTGGGTTGACCAGCATGATACCTGTGGGGGCGGGCGGCATGCGCTGCAAGGCATCGCCACCGCGCAACTGCACGGCGTTGGCCACGCCGGCGCGCTCGGCATTGCGCTCGGCAAAGTCGACCATGCGAAACGAGACATCACTACCAAACACCAGAGCCGTCGGCTCGGTGATGGCGGCTTCGGCCTGGTCCTGCAGCCCTTCCCAGACATGGGCCTGGAAAGGCAGGTATTTCTGGAAAGCAAAGCGACGCTTGATGCCCGGCGCGATGTTGCAGGCGATTTGCGCCGCCTCGATCACGATGGTGCCCGAACCGCAGCAGGGATCGTACAGCGGCACGCCTTGTTTGCAGTGCTGATCCCAGCCGCTGGCGGCAATCATGGCGGCGGCCAGGGTCTCCTTCAGCGGGGCATCGCCCTTGTCTTCGCGCCAGCCGCGCTTGAACAGCGGCTCGCCCGAGGTGTCGATGTAAAGGGTGACGGTGTCGGTGGTCAGGTGGGCGTACACGCGCACGTCAGGCCAGTGGGTATCGACATCGGGGCGGACGTCGTACCTGGCGCGAAAGCGATCAGCAATCGCGTCCTTGATCTTGAGCGCCGCAAAATTCAGGCTTGTCAGCGGGCTGTGCTGCGCAGTGATCTCGACCTTGAAGGTCTGCCTGGGCGTGAACCAGATTTCCCAAGCCACGTTGCCCGCCGCGTTGTAGAGGTCCTGCTCACTGCGGTACTGACAATGCTGCAGCTCGATCAGTACGCGCTGGGCCAGCCGGCTGTGCAGGTTCAGTTGCAAGGCGTCGCGCCACGAGCCCTGCAGCTGCACTCCGGCGCGCCAGGCCTTGCCCTGGGTGCCGGTGATGCGCTGAACCTCGTTGGCCAACAGCGCCTCCACACCAGCGGCGCAAGGTAAAAATAGTTGAAGTTGGTTCATAAGCAGGCAATGCGTGGAGGAACAGCCTTCACCGCAGAGGAAAGGGGGGCGCGGAGGGATACCGTCAAAGGATTTATAACAAATATTTTCTCCTGCGTACCTCCGCGTCCTTCCCTCCTCAGCGGTGAATGTCTTCGATCTCCCGTTTTCAAAGCGATTTACGCAAGCTGGTCGGCGCAATGCGCAGGGCCTCGCGGTATTTGGCCACTGTGCGGCGGGCGCATTCAATGCCCTGCTCCTTGAGCATTTCGGAGATCTGGTGGTCACTGAGCGGCTTCTTCGGGCTCTCAGACGAGACAAACTGCTTGATCAGCGCGCGTACTGCCGTGCTGGAGGCATTCCCGCCGGTTTCCGTGCCCAGCGCCGAACCGAAAAAATACTTCAGCTCGAAGGTGCCGAACGGCGTGCTCATGTACTTGGCCGTGGTGACCCGCGAGATGGTCGATTCGTGCAGGCCCAGTTCATCGGCAATTTCGCGCAGCACCAATGGGCGCATGGCCAGCTCGCCGTGGGTGAAAAAATTCTTCTGTCGCTCCACGATGGCGCTGCTGACGCGCAGGATGGTGTCAAAGCGCTGCTGGATGTTCTTGATGAACCAGCGCGCTTCCTGCAGGCGCTGCTGCAACGCCTGGCCGGTTTGACCAGCGCCCTTGCCGCTGTGCTGCTTCAGCGCGTTGGCATACAGGTCATGGATGCGCAGACGCGGCATGACGTCACTATTGAGCGACACCTTGAACCCACGGCCTGACTTGACGACGATGACGTCGGGCACGATAAGGTTGCGCTCGACATTCACAAAGCGGCGGCCCGGCTTTGGGTCAAGGCGGCCAATTGCGGCGATGGCACCCTTGATGACCGTTTCCGAAAATCCGCACAGCTGCGCCAGCCGCCTGACATCGCGTCGGGCCAGCAACTCCATGGGCTGCTGGCACATGGCCACGGCGGCGCGGGTTTCTTCGCAATCCTTGCAGCCAAGCAACTGCAGGCTCAGGCACTCGGCCAGATTGCGCGCGCCAATGCCGGCAGGCTCCATGTGCTGCAGCAGCTTGAGGGCAATGGAAAAGTGCTGTTCCAGCTCTTCGGCTTGCTCAAGGTCGTCACTGGCAAGACCAGCAGCCAGCGAAGCCAGGCTGTCTTCCAGGTACCCGTCGTCATTGAGCGACTCGATCAGGAAATGCAGCGCTGCGCGATCGACATCTGACAAGCGCAGGCAAAGCGCCTGCCGGTGCAGATGGTCCTGTAGCGACTCGTGGTTGCCCGCCATGTCGGACGCTTCGGTATCGCTGTCGCCCAGGTTGTTTTTGCGCGCCGGCGCGTCGCCACCCCACTCGCTGTCGTCGGGTCCGGACTCAACCGTGCCATCGCCGTCCCAGCTTTCTTCGAGCTTCGGTTCAGGGCTGATATCAGCGTCATTTTGATCTCTTGCCCCCGATTCATTTGAATTGATTGCTATTGAATCTGTAGCGTTCTCAACATCCCGATTGTCTTGACTGACTGGCGTGTTGGCATGCTCCAGACCGAACTCCTCGCGCGCCGCGGCATCTTCGGACAGTTCCAGAAACGGGTTTTCATCAAGCATCTGCCCGACTTCCTGACTCAGTTCCAGGGTGGACAACTGCAACAGGCGGATTGACTGCTGCAACTGTGGCGTGAGCGCCAGATGCTGCGAGATGCGAAGGGAAAGGCCCTGTTTCATAAGGCCCCCACGCTCCCCACTGCGTGTGGTTCGCTGCCCCCCGGGGGGGCTGGCCTGGCTTGGGGCGGCCCGGCGCTGGCGGCCTTGGCCCCCACGCTTCCCACTGCGTGTGGTTCGCTGCCCCCCGGGGGGGCTGGCCTGGCTTGGTGCGGCTTGGTATGGTGACCGGCAGGTACCACTGATTCCCCTGCCAGCAGGTGCCGCGGGACCGGCTTCACCGGCCCGCAGACGCCGCCCCCCGCAGGGGGGAGGCAGCTACACGAAGTGGGCAAGCGGCGGGAGGGAGCCATCACATCTTGAAGTGTTCACCGAGATAGACGCGGCGCACATCAACGTTATTGACGATCTCCGACGGCGCGCCCGCCGCCAGCACATGCCCGTCGTTGATGATGTAGGCATGATCACAAATACCCAGCGTTTCACGCACATTGTGGTCGGTGATCAGCACGCCAATGCCGCGCGATTTGAGGAAACCGATGATGCGCTGAATCTCGATCACGGCAATCGGATCAATCCCGGCAAACGGCTCGTCGAGCAAAATGAAACGCGGCTGGGTCGCCAGTGCCCGCGCAATCTCGACGCGGCGGCGCTCGCCACCCGACAGCGCTGGGGCCGGCGAGTCGCGCAGATGGTCAACCCGTAAATCCCGCAGCAGGGCATCGAGCCGCGCTTCGATCTCGGCATGACCCAGCGGCTTGCCTGCGCCGTCCCGCTGCAACTCCAGCACGGCACGCACATTTTCTTCCACCGTCAGATTGCGGAAAATCGAGGCTTCCTGCGGCAGGTAACTCAGCCCGAGGCGGGCGCGCCGGTGAATCGGCATGTGCTCAACCGGCTGCCCGTCGATGGAAATTTCGCCCGCATCGGCCCGCACCAGGCCAACGATCATGTAAAACGATGTGGTCTTGCCCGCCCCGTTGGGGCCCAGCAGCCCGACCACCTCACCCTTTTGCACGGCCAGGGAGACGTTTTGAACCACCTTGCGGCTGCCATATGATTTTTGCAGCCCCTGCACGACCAGTCGACTGGTCGCGGCGGTCTCGGCCACTGCTGTGTCAGGCACCTGATTCATCTGTTGCCGGTTCTTTCTAGTTTTTTGGAATTCCCAGCGTGGTGCTGGAACGCAGGCTGGGCATCGGCCCGGCGGATGACGCGGCCGAGGAACTGCCAGGTGCGGATGCAGCGGTACGGGGCGACAACATGGCGCGAATTCGCCCCGTGGGGTTGACGGCCGTACGGTTCTGGACGCCTCCATCGACGGCAAACACGTCGGTCAGGTTGTTGTAAACGATCAGCGCGCCGGTGGTTTCATCAACCAGCGTCGCGCCGTTCAGGCGGCGCACCACGGCGCGCCCGATGAACTTGACGGTATCGGGCCGACTGTCATATTCGATGCGTTCACCCTCCCCCTCAATGTACTCGTCGACGCCATCGCGTTTTTTGCGATAGAAGGCAAGCGTGCCCGGCGCGGCAATCACCACGGCCTGCTGGTATCCCTCGGGGTCCTGGCTCACGTCCACGCGCCCGCCGCGAATGACGGTCGTGCCCTTGGTGATCACCACGTTGCCGGTGAAGACGCTGGTTTGCTTCAGGTCATCGTAACGCAGGGCATCGGCCTCTATGTTCATGGGCTTGTCGCGATCGGCTATTTCGGCTGCGACAGGAAACACCGCCCCGGCTGCCAGGGCAGCCATCAGGATCAGGGAAAAAACGGGGTATTTCATAAGGCACGAATCTTGCTGCTTGAGGGGTTCAACGATTGTAGCCATGACGACGGCACGACAAACCGCCAGTGGCTGGCAGTTTTTGAGAAAACCGGGAGGGCTGGTGCTTGGCGCTAAATTGCGACCATTCCAGGGGGCCGACCGCCTCGCAGCCAACCCACCATGCACCACCGCTCTGTATTGCTTATCTCTGACGGCACCGGCATCACCGTTTAAACCTTTGGCAACGCCATCCTGGCCCACGACGACAGCCAGTCCGAACGGCCGAGCCATTAAAGCTATCGATTAGATAGCTATATACGCTTATTTCACGTGGGCTGTGGCCATATTTAGCTCATATTTTTACCCGACTACGCTCCGGCACGGCTATGCCGAAATTCGGGTCGCCTCGTTTCCTTCAGTTTCGGCGGGATACTGCTAGAATATGAATACGAACCATTCCCATTTAATCAAATGAAAAGCGAACCCATGACTACCTCCATCACAGCATCGTTACGCAAGGCTGCTCTGGCGCTTGGCCTGGGCGCGCTGTCGCTGGCAGGGTTGGCACAGGACAACAACAGCATCGTGGTTTACAACGCGCAGCACGTCAGCCTGACGCAAGCGTGGGCCAATGGTTTCACCCAGGAAACTGGCATCAAAGTCATCCTGCGTAATGGCAGCGACACCGAACTGGGCAACCAGATCGTGCAAGAAGGCGCCGCTTCGCCTGCCGACGTGTTCCTGACCGAAAACTCACCCGCCATTGCCCTGGTGGACGCCAACGGACTGCTGGCCCCCGTCGCCCCGGGCACCATCACGCAAGTGGCCGCCAATTACCGACCGGCGCACAGCCGCTGGGTCGGCATCGCCGCGCGCAGCACCGTGTTTGTCTATGACAAGCGCAAGCTCAGCACGGCCCAGCTACCGCACTCCCTGCTCGACCTGGCCAAGCCGGAGTGGAAAGGCCGCTGGGCTGCCTCTCCCGCTGGCGCCGACTTTCAGGCCATCGTCAGTGCCATGCTGGAGCTCAAGGGTGATGCAGCCACATTGCAATGGCTCAAGGCGATGAAAGAAAACGCCATACCCTACAAAGGCAACAGCGTGGCCATGAAGGCAGTCAACGCGGGCCAGGTCGAAGGCGCCGTGATCTACCACTACTACCGCTTTGGTGATCAGGCCAAGACCGGAGAAAACAGCAACAACACCGCCTTGCATTACTTCCGCAACGAAGATCCGGGCGCCTTCGTCAGCATCTCGGGCGGTGGCGTGCTGGCATCCAGCAAACATCCCGCGCAAGCGCAAGCCTTTTTGAAATGGATCACAGGCAAAGGCGGGCAAGACATCCTGCGCACCGGCAACTCCTACGAATACGCCGTCGGTGTGGGTGCTGCATCCAACCCGGCTCTGGTGCCCCTGGCTGAGTTGCAAGCGCCAAAAGTGGATCCCTCCAAGCTCAACAGCAAACGCGTTTCGGATTTAATGACCCAGGCAGGGCTGCTTTAAGCTCGAAAATTGACCACCGCCACCCTCCCCCAGAATGCACCCCCGGTGCGCATGACCCGGCCGGGGCGTGTCTCATGGGTGCTCGTGGCCGCGCTGCTGGTATCTCTGGCTGCGCTTTTGCCGTTGGGCTTTGTCGTGTGGGTGGGCTATCAAGCCGGCTGGGACACCATCGCAGCGTTGGTGTTTCGCGCCCGGGTGGGCGAGCTGCTGCTCAATACGGCGCTCCTGGTCATGGTCACCGTGCCGCTGTGCGTGGCATTGGCCGTGGCATTGGCCTGGCTGACCGAACGCAGCGACCTGCCCGGTGCCCGCACCTGGTCCTGGCTGGCGGCCGCCCCGCTGGCGGTGCCCGCGTTTGTGCACAGCTATGCCTGGATTACCGTGCTGCCGGGCTTGCAGGGCTTGCCGGGCGCCGTGCTGGTGTCGGTGCTGGCTTATTTTCCATTCCTGTATCTGCCCGTCGCCGCCGGGTTGCGCCGATTGGACCCCGGCATGGAAGACACCGCAGCCGCGCTGGGCGTGGGGCCGTGGGGCGTATTTTTCCGGGTGGTGCTCCCGCAACTGCGACTGGCGATCTGGGGCGGCGCGCTGCTGGTGGGCCTGCACCTGCTGGCGGAGTATGGTCTGTTCGTGATGATCCGCTTCGACACCTTTACCACGGCCATCGTGGACCAATTCCAGTCCACCTACAACGGCCCTGCGGCCAACATGCTGGCTGGCGTGCTGGTGCTGTGCTGCTTTGTGCTGCTGGGCCTTGAGGCGGGCACTCGCGGCAAGGAGCGCTATGCCCGGGTAGGCACCGGTTCGGCCCGCATACCCCGGCCTGCCCGGCTGGGCCGCTACAAAAGCCTGTGCCTGCTGGTTCCGGCCTTGACCGCAGCCCTGTCACTGGGCGTTCCCCTGATCACACTGACCCGCTGGCTGGTGGCCGGTGGGGCAGAAGTCTGGCAGCAGGTGGACTTGCTGCCGACCCTGGGCGAGACGTTGGCGCTGGCCACAGGCGGGGCCTTGCTCACCACCCTGGTGGCCGTTCCGATGGCCTGGTTGTCCATTCGTGCGCCGGGGCGGTTGCAGCGGGTGATGGAAGGCTGCAACTACCTGGTGGGCTCACTGCCTGGCATTGTGGTGGCGCTGGCCTTGGTGAGTGTCATGGTGCGCGTTGCCTTGCCGCTGTACCAGACCGTAGTCACCGTGCTGCTGGCCTATATGCTGATGTTCCTGCCCAGGGCGCTGATCAGCCTGCGCGCAGGAATCGCCCAGGCACCGGTCGAGCTGGAGCAGGCCGCGCGCAGCCTGGGGCGTACCCCCACCCAGGCGCTGTGGCAAGTGACCATGCGGCTGGCCGCCCCGGGCGTCGCCTCCGGGGTGGCGCTGGTGTTCCTGGCGATCACCAACGAACTCACCGCCACTTTGCTGCTCGCGCCCAACGGCACGCAGACCCTGGCCACCGCATTCTGGGCGCACACCAGCGAAATTGATTACGCGGGTGCGGCGCCCTATGCACTGCTGATGGTGCTGCTTTCGGTGCCGCTGACCTGGCTGCTCTATGTCCAATCCAAACGTTCGGCTGGAAGATGACTTTTTTTGACCTGAGCGCCGTGCGCAAATCCTACGGCCCGGTGCTCGCCCTGGGCGGTGTGTCCTTGCGTGTGGCGCAAAGCAGCCGCACGGCCATCGTTGGCCCCTCCGGTTCAGGCAAAACCACGCTGCTGCGCATCATTGCCGGCTTTGAAACACCCGATGCAGGCCGCCTCGTTCTGGGCGACCAACTGCTGGCCGACGGTCCACAAGCCGTTCCCGCGCACCAACGCAATATTGGCTATGTGCCGCAAGACGGCGCCCTGTTTCCCCACCTGAGCGTGGCCGACAACGTGGGCTTCGGCCTGCCGCGCAGCACCCCCCAACGCGCCCAGCGCATTGCCGAGTTGATGGACATGGTGGCACTGGACACGGCGATGCTTTCGCGCCGCCCGCATGAACTCTCGGGTGGCCAGCAGCAGCGTGTGGCGCTGGCGCGCGCGCTGGCACAACGCCCTCACCTGATGCTGCTGGACGAGCCGTTTTCCGCACTGGACACCGGCCTGCGCGCCGCCACCCGCAAAGCAGTAGCACAGCTGCTCCAGTCCGCAGGCATCACCACCATTTTGGTCACCCATGACCAAGCCGAAGCGCTCTCGTTTGCCGACCAGGTGGCCGTCATGCGGGGCGGCTACCTGACGCAAGTCGGGACGCCGCAGGACCTGTACTTTCGACCCACCGATCCGGTGACGGCCTGCTTTCTGGGCGAAGCGGTGGTGCTGCCAGCCCAGTTGCACGCCGGGTGGGCGCAGTGCGCCTTAGGCTGCGTTATGGTGGACGACGCGCAGCGCAACGGTGCAGCGCAGATCATGCTGCGGCCCGAGCAGTTGAAGCTGGAAGATGCCTTGGCTTGCGACACCTCCCGCATGGACGATGCCCTGCGCGTGCACGGCGTGGTGTGCGATGCCGATTTTTGCGGATCGACCTGTGAGGTCAGCGTTCGGCTGAACCCCTACGATGCCCCAGTCCTGCGGATCCACGGCCCGGGGGTTCAGGTACCGGCCATTGGCGCACTGGTGCGCATTGGCGTGATCGGCCGGGCGCACGTCTTTGCCGACACCTGAACCAGGCGAGCGACTGGTCCAGCCCAGAAACGCTTACTCGGGTACGTGGACGATGCCACCGTCGTTTGTGAGGGACGCGGCCCGCTCGCCCTGTCCGGCAACGCCTTCCATGCGATTCTTGTCCATCGGTTCGTGATTTGCACTCCACACTTCCTTTCCACGCTCGCTCGCCCCTCATGCCGTTGCGCTTTACCTTGTTCGTTGCAATCAGCTTGCGGCGGGACTTGCATCCCCGGGTGTGGGCCCAGGCTGGACGCACAAAAAAATCCGCCAGTGGCTGGCGGATTTTTTGAGAAAACCGGAAGAGCGGGCGCCTGGCGCCAATTTACCTGGCTTTTCCGCGCGATTGTCCGACCAGGTAATCGGTCACCTGAAGCGCACGATCCATGGAGTGGGCCAGATCGCCCGAAGTGAAGTAACGGCCGGCGATACCAAGGGCCGGTACGCCGTCAACCTTGTAGAGCTCCTGCAACTGGGTCGCCTTGCGCACTTTGGTGGTCACTGAAAACGAGTTGTACATTTCGACAAACTTGGCCTTGCTGATGCCCTGCTTTTCAGCCCAGGTGGCCACCATGTCCGCCGTGTTGAGTGGCTGATGGTCCACATGGATCGCGTAAAACACTTTCTGGTGCAACGCATCGACCTTGCCCAAGGCTTCCAGCACATAGTAAAGACGCTGCTGCGGCTCAAAATCGGGGCGGAAAAACACCGGAACGCGGCGAAAGTAAACGTCCTTGGGTGCTTTCTTGACCCAGGCTTCGAGCTGCGGCTCAAAAGCATTGCAATGCGGACAGCTGTACCAGAAGAATTCAATTACTTCGACCTGTCCCGCGGGTGCCTCGACCGGCGCGGGCCGCTCCAGCGTCAAATAATCGGTGCCGCTCTTGAAGGCCTTGGCCTGAGCTTGTGCCAAGGCAGGCAGCATGGCTGCCCCCAGCATGGTCGCGGCTGAAACCGCTGAAAGTGAAAACTCACGTCGTTGCATTAATTTTTCTCCAGGAGTAGTTCGCAAGGATAACCGGGGTCGCCGCCAAAAACCGTGCCGCGAAAGCGGTTCGTGCACTTCGGCACCAAAAAGTTCAGTACCACTTAACGCTGAACCCGGACCATGGCCGTCTCGATCGAATTGCTGTCCAGCCGTTCCTTGGCCTTGTCGGCGTCTTCCTTCTTGTCAAATGGCCCCAGCCGCACCCGGTACACGGTTCGGCCCGACTGCTCGCGCTCACTGACCTTTGCCTGAACACCGAGCAACAGCAGTCTGGCACGCTGCTGCTCGGCATCTTCGGGCGTGCGGAAGGCGCCGGCCTGGACGTAATAGGTAAACGGATCAACGCCGGCGCCGAAGGATGGCGCTTTCAGCTTGGACTTGGCCAAATCACCCAGCGGATCGGACGACTCGGCGGCCTTGGGTACCGTCGTTGCCGCGGCGGAATCGGGCGCCGTGACATTGGTCACCTCGCCGGAAGCCGAAGGTGACTTGATGGGGGCCTTCCCGGCCAGCGCGGCATTCGGGTTCCATTCCCTGTTCTTTTTGGCCTCGGCGGCATCGCTGTCGGGGTTGTGCGGCTGGCTCCTGTTCATGAAGGGCACCGGCACCTTGGTGATGTAAACCGCCACGGCGAGCGCGGCGCCCAGGCCGATCAGCGCGCCAAGAATCAACCCCAGCAGGGTTCCTCCTCGTTGTGTGTTCATGACTTGCCCGGTTTCCTTGCCTTGTTCTGCACATTTGAATTTGAGTGGGTTCATGGCTCTTTACATCTTGCGCGGTGCGCTGACGCCAAGCACCGCCAGTCCATTGTGCAACACCTGTGCGGTGGCGGCGACGAGTGCCAGCCGCGCCAGCCTGAGCGCCTCGTCATCGACCAGAATCCGTTCGGCATCGTAATAGCTGTGGTAGCAGGCTGCCAGCTCACGCAGGTAAAACGCAACATCATGCGGCGCCAAACCGCTGGCCGCATGGCTGAGCATGTCGGGGTATTTGGCCAGCAGCAGCATCAGCGCCTGGGCAGGTGAACTGGTCAACGGCGACAGATCCACATCCTTGAGGCGGTTTTCATCACCGCCCTGGGCCGCCCACGCTGTGAGGATGGAGCAAATACGTGCGTGGGCATACTGCACGTAGTACACCGGGTTTTCATTATTTTTGGCCAGCGCCAGGTCAATATCAAAAATGTACTCGGTGTCGGGCTTGCGGCTGAGCAGAAAAAAACGTACGGCGTCGGCGCTGGTCCATTCAATCAGGTCGCGTAACGTGACATAACTGCCGGCGCGTTTGGATATCTTGACCTCTTCGCCCGCCCGCACCACGCGCACCATGGTGTGCAGCACATAGTCGGGGTAACCCGCTGGAATGCCTGCGCCCAGCGCCTGCAGCCCGGCGCGGACCCGGGCCGTGGTGCCATGGTGGTCCATGCCCTGGATGTTGATGGCTTTGGAAAACCCGCGTTCCCACTTGGCCAGGTGGTAGGCCACGTCGGGAACGAAGTAGGTGTAGCTGCCGTCGCCCTTGCGCATGACGCGGTCCTTGTCGTCGCCGTATTCGGTGGACTTGAGCCAGAGTGCGCCGTCGTGCTCGTAGGTCTTGCCGGCATCGTGCAGTCGCGCCACGACCGCATCGACCTTGCCACTCAAATACAGGCTGGACTCAAGATAGTAGTTGTCGAACCTGACCGCAAAAGCCTTCAGATCCAGATCCTGCTCATGGCGCAGGTAGGCCACGGCGAACAGGCGGATGTCATCGAGCGCCTCCACATTACCCGAGGCGGCGAACTCGCGGTCGTCCGAGCGGAC
>JAHFQQ010000001.1:13875-34731 GCA_023259235.1 Polaromonas sp.
GAGCGGACCGTCTTTTTGGCAAGAAAATCAGCGGCAATGTCGGCAATGTAGTCGCCGTTGTAGGCGGGCTCGGGCCAGCCGGCATCGCCCGGCTTGAGGCCTCTGGCGCGCGCCTGCGTGCTGGTGGCCAGGGTATGAATCTGCACCCCGGCATCGTTGTAATAGAACTCGCGGTAGACCTGCGCGCCCTGTGTTGCAAACAAGTTACAGATGGCGTCGCCCAGCGCCGCCTGCCGGCCATGACCCACATGCAGCGGACCGGTCGGGTTGGCCGAGACAAATTCGACAATCATGCGCTGGGCGCCGTCAGCCGGCTGGCTGCCATACCGCGCCCCGGCCTGCAAAATCTCGCGCACCGTATGCTGCTTCGCGGCCGGTTTGAGCCGGATGTTGATGAAGCCGGGGCCGGCAATTTCAACGGCCTCGACCCAGCGCCCAAAACCCGGAGCCTGCAGCAAGGTGGCGCGCAGTCTTTCGGCCAGTTGGCGCGGGTTCTGCTTGAGCGTCCTGGCCAGCTGCATGGCTGCCGTGCAGGCGAAATCGCCATGGGCCGGCATCTTGGGAAACTCAAACGCCGCCTTGTCCCCGGCGCCGGGCGAGAGTTGTTCCAGCCCGTCAGCCAGGGCCGCGAGCAGATCTTTTTTTATCGAGAGCATGGACGAATTTTACGGTCAAGCCGGTCATCGGATTTGCCTCGCGCGGCGTTATGTGGTGGAATTGTGCCCGGCATTCACCCCGATTCCTTCACTCACTGGAGCTTCCATGAAAAAACTGTTGTCCCTGATCGCGGTCGGTTTTGCTTTTTCAATGAGTCTGTCACCGCTGGCCCAGGCCGCGGACAGCCCGGCAAAAACCGCCCAGCAAACCAAAATGGCCAGTTGCAACAAAGATGCGGCGGGCAAGAAAGGCGATGAACGCAAGGCCTTCATGAAAGAGTGCCTGAGCGCCGAAAAGGCCGACGCCCCCGCCGCCAAGACCACCCAGCAAGAAAAGATGAAGACCTGCAATGCCGATGCCAAGGGCAAAAAAGGCGATGAGCGCAAGGCCTTCATGAAAGAGTGCCTGAGCAAGTAAGGGCCATGCGGCAGACCTCCGGTTTGCTCCAATACGCGCAAAAAGACCCCGCCAGCCGCGCTGGACGGGGTTTTCTTTTGGCATGATGCTGGCATGAGCATGCATCCTTCACCCGTGCCGCCAGACAATGCCCGGCAGAGCCCGTCCATTTCCTGCGTCATGCCCGCTTTCAACGAGGCGCGTAACCTGGGCCGGGTGGTGCCCGACGTGCTGGACGTACTGACCCGGCTGTCTGGCCAGATTGAACTGCTCGTCGTGGACGATGGCAGCCGGGACGACACGGAGCAGGTGATGCAAAGCCTGGGCGAGGCCCACCCGCAGGTCGTGTTCCTGAAACTCTCGCGCAACTTCGGCAAGGAAGCCGCCCTGACCGCGGGACTTGAAGCCGCGCACGGCGACGTGGTGATCATTATGGATGCGGATGGGCAACACCCCTCGTCATTGCTTCCCAAGATGCTACAAGAATGGAAGCAAGGATCGGATGTGGTGTATGCCGTTCGCAAAACCCGGCATGACCAGTCGGGCCTGCAAATCGGCCTGATTCACCTGTTTTACAAACTGATCAACTGGCGCAACCGGGTGAAGATTCCGGCCCATGCCGGAGATTTTCGCCTGATGGACCGCAAGGTGGTTCAGGCCTTGAAAAGTCTGCCCGAACGCAACCGTTTCATGAAGGGACTGTACGCCTGGGTCGGGTTCAAGAGCATCGCCATTGATTACGAACCGCTGCCGCGCGCCGACGGGATCACCAAATTTGGACTGGGCGGGTCGTTCTCGCTGGCGCTCACCGGCATGGTGGCGTTTTCAACCGTGCCGCTGCGCCTGTTAACCTGGCTCGGTTTGCTGATGGCGGCGGCGGCGCTGGGCTATGGCGCCTGGGTGGTGATCGACTATTTTCTGTGGGGCATTGCCGTGCCCGGCTACGCCACCATCGTGGTCGGCATGATGCTGTTCAGCGGCATCCAGCTTCTTTCCATCGGCGTACTGGCCGAGTACGTGGGCCGGATTTATGAGGAGGTCAAGCAGCGGCCAAGCTATCTCGTTGCACTGCGCCGCGGCCAGGGCCTGTCGGAGCAGGGCCCGTCCGACGCATGAGCGCCGCGGCCAAAAGCGGGTTCTGGTTTCTTGCCGTGGGTGCCAGCGCCGCGCTGACGCACGTGGGAGTTTTTGCGTTGACGCAGCGCCATCTGTGGCCCGAAATCGCCAATGCCAGCGGCTTTGGAGTGGCTTTTTTTGTGAGCTTTGCCGGACACCGGCTGCTCAGTTTTCGCGATGCGGGCACCTCGGTGAAGCAGAGCATGCAGCGCTTTGCAGTCACTGCCCTGGCCGGTTTCCTTACCAACGAACTGATGTTTGTACTGCTGCTGCGGCTGGCCCATTGGTACGCTTTCTGGGCCTTGCTGACCGCGCTGCTGCTGGCGGCGGTGCAGACGTTTCTACTCAGCCGGTTTTGGGCTTTCCGGCGTTGAGGCCCCGGCCGACTGATCTGCCGGCTGGTAAAGCGACCATGCAGCGCCCCTGAACACCTGCGTGAAACCATCCAGTTCGCGGCCGATTCTGGCGCCGTTGCTGGCCACCACCCAGGCGCCGGTTTGTGTTCGGGCTTGCGCCAGCACCTCGGGGGTTTGCAGCACGCGCGCGGCCCGGGCGTCAAAATCAGCCGCCTCGAACAATTCACGCTGCCAGCCGTCCCCGGCCGATTTCCGCAGCCCGGGCCAGTCCTGAATCACTACCATGGGCGTGCTGGCTTGCCGGTAAAACGGCAGGTCATAGGCGTAGCCACCCAGCAAGTACACCGTATCGGAGGGCTTGGCCCCGGCAGCTTCAAGCGCCTGCGCCACGTCCCGCGCGCCGCGCTGGTTCGTGTAGCGGGTCGCGGCGACGTTGCCGGCGATTGCAATGGCGATGCCTGTCGCGCACAGCGCCGCAAACAGCTTTCGTTGCGTCCCGGTCGTGAGCCGGAGCCTTGCCATCGCGTCATCCCAGCCCAGCGCGGCGAGCAGCGCCAGCGGCGGCATCACCGGCAGCGCGTAGCCGATAATCTTGGAGTGGGGAATGGAGAAAAAACCGATGATCACCAGCACCCACACCCAGCACAGGATCAACCACTCTTTCGCTATTGATTTGGTAGCTGACAGTGGATGTTTTATATGGGCTACAACCTGATTTGGTACAAAAAACAGCCAGGGAAACAGCAGCAGCACCAAAGCCGCGCCATAAAACCACCACGGCTGCCCGTTGTTGAAGGTGGTTTGCGTGAAGCGGCTCACCTGCTGGGTGCCAAACGCATAGGCCAGCATGCCGGGAAAGCGCTGCTGCGCCAGCCAGAACCACGGCACGGCAATCACCAAAAACAATGCCAGGCCAGAGGCCCAGGGAAGCTGCAAAATCTTTTTGAGCTGCCCGATCCACGCCAGCCAGATCAGCAGCACCAGCCCTGGCAACGCCACGCCGATCAGACCTTTGGAAAGCACCCCCAGCGCACAGGCCACGAAGCCCCAGCGCGCCAGCGCCGCGTGCGGCTTGCCCGGCTGCATGAAAGCCAGCGCAAAGCACCAGATCGCCACGCCAATCCACGCCGCCACCAGCATGTCATGGTTGACATACTGCCCCCCCAGCAGGAATGCCAGGCTGCTGCCCAGCATCCAGACCGCGCGGCGCGCTATGGCTTCAGTGGCAATCTGGCGCACGCTCAAGTACATTGCCAGCAGCATCAGCGCCGCATGCAGCGCGGGAACCAGGCGAGCTGCCCAGGCATGCACGCCAAACGTGGCCAGCGCAGCCGCCTCCAGCCAGTACAAATAGGGCGGTTTGTGAAAAAACGGAATGCCGTCCAGACGCGGCGTGAGCCAGTCACCGCTTTGCAGCATCCAGCGGCCAATTTCACCGTAGCGTCCTTCATCCGGCACGGCCAGCGGGCGCAGCGCGGCCAGCACCAGCAAGAGCAGGAAAAGTGCGGCCCCTGCCAGCCAGGATTTGCGTTGTTCGGTCACGCCGGGAAGTTTAACTGCGCACCCCGCGACAGGATAACGCGCGCCTGCGTGAGCGCGTCCGAAAAAGCGTCACTGGCCAGATAGGCCTGCTCCCAGGCCCGGGCGGCGCCGATTTCGTCTCCCGGCTCGGCCCTTGCAGCCGGGTGGCACATGACGATGCTGCCCTCGCTCGCGTGGCGCAGCCAGCGTGCCATCCGTTGCCGATAGCGCTCCCCGCCGCCAGCGAAGCCGTAAATGCCCGACAGGGCCGGCGCGCAGCCGATACCGGCCGCGTTCGCCAGCCGTGCCAGCGAGTGCGCGCCCAGGCCCGAGATGACCCGGGTTTTCAGGCTGCGGTCAGCGGCCACGCAGGTTGACAGCCGCAAGTAGGGGCGTTGACCGGCCGGATAACGCTGTTGAACGGCGGCAACCAGCGCTTGCCGGATGCCGTTGAACTGTTGCACGTGCTGGTGCCCGTCAATATGGTTGGGCGGAGCCTGCCAGACGGCTTCAAAGGCGTCGAGCTGGCGTTCAATCACCGCGCGGGCTGCCGTTTGCTCAAAGCCGCCCAGCACGGCTTTGAGCATTGCGCCCGGCAGCGGCAGGCCATGCCCCGCGGCGCGGGCAAACGCACTGGTCCAGTCCAGGTGCAGCCCGACATCGATCTGCCCGCGCAGTTCTTGCAGCAGCTCGGCATCGTGGGCCCAGCGCGGTGACAGCACCATGACGCTGGTGGCGCTGAGACGCCCGCCCCGCGCCAGCGCGGCGATGCCCCGCGAGGCCGCCTCATTCACCGCAAAGTCATCGGCGCAGAAAATCAGGTGCTTTGCCACTTCATGCCTCACACGACGCTTTTCCAGAACTCGGGCTGGCTGTAATGGTGCTTCAGAAAATCAAGCCACAAGCGCACGCGCAGCGGCAAGTGCTTGCGCTGCGGAAACACCGCGTAGATGCCATTGGGCGGCGCGGCGAAGTCCTCCAGGACCGGCACCAGCAGGCCGGCGGCGATTTCCGATTCCACTTCCCAGGTGCTGCGCCAGGCAATGCCATGGCCGGCCAGGCACCAGTCATGCAGTACCTGACCGTCCGAGCAGTCGAGCGGACCGCCGGGCTTGAGGTGCGCCAGCTCGCCGCCCACCGTGAACGCCCAGCCGCGCGTTTGCGACGAGTCGCTGGAGAGCGTCAGGCAGTCGAATTTCGCCAGTTCGGCGGGGTATTGCGGTGTGCCGTGGGTCTGCAGGTAGCGCGGCGTGGCAACGCACAGGCGACGGTTGTCAGCCAAGCGCACGCTGACCAGTGACGAATCGGGCATGTCGCCCACCCGCACCGCGCAGTCAAAGCCTTCGCCCGTTAAATCCACCACCCGGTCGCTCAGGTTCAGCGTGATCGTCACCTCGGCATGCTGCGCGCGAAATTTCGGCACCAGCGGCGCCACATGGCGGCGCCCAAAACCAGCCGGCGCCGTGATACGCAAGTGACCGCTCGCCTTCACGCCACCCGCCGACACACTGGCCTCGGCATTGGCCAGGTCAGCCAGCAGGCGCTGGCAGTCTTCCAGAAAGGCACTGCCCTCATGCGTCAAGGTGATGCGCCGCGTGGTGCGCATCAGCAGCTTCACGCCCAGCCGCTCCTCCAGGGAATCGAGCCGCCGGCCCATGATGGCCGGCGCCACACCTTCGGCCCTGGCCGCCGCCGTCAGACTGCCGCGCGCCGCCACCGACACAAAGGATTCGAGCTGTTTGAGTTTGCCCATGGCTTAATTATGGATTCTGGCCACGGCTGGGCATTACATATATACAAGTCATCAATCAAATACTTTTTTACCGATTAATCATTTTATTGGTATCAAATAAAATGGAGTCCGTGAATAAACCCGACTCCCATTTACCTGCGGCCATTCGCGCCGTGCTGTTTGATGCTTACGGCACGCTGTTTGATGTCTACAGCGTCGGCCTGGCTGCGGAGCAACTGTTTCCCGGCCACGGCCAGGCGCTCGGCATACTGTGGCGCGACAAGCAGATCGAGTACACGCGCCTGGTCACCACCAGCAACGGCGGCGCGCACTACCAGCCGCTTTGGGATCTGACGCGCGCCGCGTTACGCTATGCCTGCAAGCGCCTGGCGCTGGCTCTCACCGCTGCGCGCGAGGAAAGCTTGATGAACCAGTACCGGCATTTGTCGGCTTTTCCTGAAAACCGGGAAGTGCTGCAGGCGCTCAAGGCGCGCGGCATCGTCACCGGCATTTTGTCCAATGGCGACCCGGCGATGCTGGCCGTGGCCGTCAAGTCCGCCGGGCTGGAGGGCCTGCTTGACCATGTCATCAGTGTCGATGGCATCCGCAAATACAAAACCGATCCGGCCGCCTATGCGCTGGGACCGCAGGCCACCGGGCTGCCAGCGCGGCAGATCGCGTTTGTGAGCTGCAACAGTTGGGACGCGCTGGCCGCCACCTGGTATGGCTACCAGACGCTGTGGGTCAACCGCTACCAGCTGCCCTTTGAAGAGCTGGGCACGCAACCTGATTACAGCGGCAGCACGCTGCGCGACGTACTCTCGCTGCCAGGCCTGGGAGCGCCCGCATGACACCGCTTGACGCGCTGCTGATTGGCGCTGGCGGCTTTGCCGCGGGGGCGGCCAACTCGGTTGCCGGCGGTGGCACTTTTTTCTCTTTCCCGGCACTGCTGGCCGTGGGCGTGCCGCCGGTCATGGCCAACGCCAGCAACTCCGTGGCGCTGTGGCCCGGCAGCCTGACCGGCGCCTGGGCTTACCGCAACGAACTGTCCGGCTACAAGCGTTATTTGCTGCCCATGGGCATCGCGTCGCTGCTGGGCGGCATTGCAGGCGGCTTGCTGCTGCTGGCGGCAGGTGATGCGCGCTTTGCCGCGTTGATTCCCTGGCTGCTGGCGTTTGCCACGCTGCTGTTTGCTTTCAGCCCGCAACTCTCGGCTGCGCTCAAGCGCTTGCGCCAGCGCAGCAGCACGCCAGCGTCGGCATCAAGGCCGCAAGAGCAACATGGCGCGGGCTCGGCTGTCGGCTGGCTGGCGCAGTTGCTGGTATCGGTTTATGGTGGCTTTTTTGGCGCGGGCATGGGCATCTTGATGATGGCCAGCCTGGCCATTGGCGGGCATGAAAACGTGCAGCACATCAACGCGCTGAAAAACCTGCTTTCGGCCGTGATTTACAGCGTCACGGTGGTGACCTTTATCGTGGCCGGCGCCGTGAGCTGGCCGCATACGGCCGTCATGCTGCTGACCGCAAGCATGGGCGGCTATTGGGGCGCGCGCCTGGCACGCAAGATTCAGGGCCCGTGGTTGCGCCGCGTGGTGATTGCCGTGGGCGGCGCGCTGAGCCTTTATTATTTTTACAAGGCGCTGGGTTGATTCAGCCCGCAGCTCCACAACCCGATTTTCAGTTTATTTTTCAAAGGAAAGCAAAACCATGACCACGCCCAACACGGCCCGCACCAACAGCTACCGCCTTCAGGTGGCAACCGGACTCTTTCAGTTCATCAACGACCACGTGCTGCCCGGCACCGGCGTGGCCAGTGATGCCTTCTGGCGAGGTTTTGACGTCATCGTCACCGATCTGGCGCCGAAAAACATTGCCCTGCTGGCCGAGCGCGAGCGCCTGCAAGCCGAGCTGGACCGCTGGCACAGCGCGCACCCTGGCCCGATCAACCTGGGCGACGCCGGCAGCCCCAATGGCATGCCGGCCTACCGCGCATTTCTGGAGCGCATCGGCTACCTGGTCGAGCCGCCCAAAAAGGCCCGCATCAGCACCACGAATGTCGATGCCGAGCTGGCCAGGCAAGCCGGCCCGCAACTGGTGGTGCCGATCCTGAACGCGCGCTACGCCCTGAACGCCGCCAACTCGCGCTGGGGCAGTCTGTACGACGCGCTGTATGGCACCGACGTCATCAGCGAGGCAAACGGTTGCGCCAAAGGCAAGAGCTACAACCCCAAGCGCGGCGACAAGGTGATCGAATACGCGCGCTATGTGCTCGACCGTTGCGCACCCTTGCGCAAAGGCTCGCACATCGACTCGGTCGGCTACCGCATCAAGGACGGCAAGCTCGCCGTCAAGCTGGCTGACGGCAGCAACACCCGCCTGCAACACCCCGGGCAACTGGTCGGCTACCAGGGCGAAGCCAAAGCCCCGAGCTCGGTGCTGTTTGAACATAACGGCCTGCACCTGGATCTGCTCATCGACCGCGCAACGCCGATCGGTGCCAGTGACCCGGCCGGGGTCTGCGACCTGGTGCTGGAAGCGGCACTCTCCACCATCCTGGATCTCGAAGACTCCATCGCCGCCGTCGATGCTGACGACAAGGTGCAGGCCTACAGCAACTGGCTCGGCATCCTGCAAGGCACGCTGACCGAGGAAGTCACCAAAGGCTCAAGCACTTTTACCCGTGGCCTCAACCCTGACCGGATCTACAGTGCGCCCAACGGCAAAAAGCCAGTGCGCCTGCATGGCCGCTCGCTCATGTTTGTGCGCAACGTGGGCCACCTGATGACCAACCCGGCCATCCTCTACACCGATGCCCAGGGCGCCGTGCGCGAAATTCCGGAAGGCATTCTGGACGCCGTCGTCACCACCGCCATTGCCATGCACGACTTGAAGCTTAGCGAGAAGGACGGGATTCGCAACTCGCGCAAGGGCTCGGTCTATATCGTCAAACCCAAGATGCACGGCCCGGCGGAAGTAGCCTTTGCCAGCGAGCTGTTTGGCCGCGTCGAGAAACTGCTCGGCCTGAGAGACAGCACCGTCAAGCTCGGCATCATGGACGAAGAGAGGCGCACCAGCGTCAACCTGAAGGCCTGCATTGCGGCAGCGGCCAGCCGCGTGGCCTTCATCAACACCGGTTTCCTTGACCGCACCGGCGACGAGATGCACAGCGCCATGCAGGCCGGCCCGATGATCCGCAAGGGCGACATGAAAACCAGCGCCTGGATTGCCGCCTACGAGAAGAACAATGTGCTGGTCGGGCTTGGCTGCGGCCTGCGCGGCAAGGCGCAGATCGGCAAAGGCATGTGGGCCATGCCCGACCTGATGAAAGCCATGCTGGAGCAAAAGATTGCCCACCCACGCGCTGGCGCCAACACCGCCTGGGTACCGAGCCCGACCGGCGCCACCCTGCACGCGCTGCACTACCACCAGGTGCTGGTCAGCGAGATTCAGAAAGAGATGGAAAAAATCAACGCCGACAAGCAGCGCGACAACCTGCTGCATGGCTTGCTGCAGGTGCCGGTGGCGGCCAACCCGAACTGGAGCGCCGCCGAGCGCCAGCAGGAGCTCGACAACAACGCCCAAGGCATCCTCGGCTACGTGGTGCGCTGGATCGACCAGGGCGTGGGCTGCTCCAAGGTGCCCGACATCCACAACGTTGCCTTGATGGAAGACCGCGCCACGCTGCGCATCAGCAGCCAGCACATCGCCAACTGGCTGCACCATGGCGTCGTGACCAAGGCGCAGGTGCAGGAAACGTTTGAACGCATGGCAGCCGTGGTGGACCGGCAAAACGCCGGTGACCCCTTGTACAAGAACATGGCGGGCCACTTTGATACGTCCATGGCCTACAAGGCGGCTTGTGATCTGGTGTTCAAAGGGCTGACGCAGCCCAGCGGCTATACCGAGCCGCTGCTGCACGCCTGGCGGCTGAAAGTGAAGGCTGGCACGGCCTGATGCACGGGCTGTAAATAGCTATTAAATTTATAGCTACTAGCGCCCGTTGTATATGCGCTAGAGGCTAATTTATCTATTAGAAACATCCAAACGGCACCTTCAGGTGCCGTTTTTATTGGGCAGCCACGGCAAACAACAAATAGTCCACCAGCCGCTTGTCTTCCGTCACCAGATCGTGCGGAATCAAGAGATATTTCCAGGGCTTTGCACCAATCTTCTTCGCATGATCTGACGCATGTTTGCACCACAAGGCGCCCGCCTCGGCCTTGGCCTTGACTTCATCGGTGCCCAGCTCATTGCGCGCCTTGGTCTCGCACATCAGCAGGTACTGCGCGGTTTCCACCACGAAGTCGGGCACGTACTCGGGCTGCTCCACGCCGAGCTTGTAGAACAACTGGAACTGCCCTTTGGCCGGTTTGAACCACTTGTCGGCATCGCGCTCCAGAATCACCGCAAAACGCCGTTCGGTGTCCGAGTCAAACTTTTGCAGCGGGTACAGGCAGCGCGAGAAGTGGCCGAACACCATCTGCTTGATGCGGCTGGGCTCGTCCACCGTGTGGCGGTAGTCGTGCACCGGTTGTCCGGCGCCCACGGTGTAAGTGGGCTCCTTCAACGCAGTGAAGCCGCGCCGCACTTCCACCGCGTAGTCGGTGGCCGACTCATGGAAGTGGCCCATCATCTGCGCATGGATGTTCTTCGCAATCAGTTGCCGGTCCAGGTCCAGCACGTTGCGCACTTCGTCGGCTTCCGGCAAGTAGCTGCGCAGGTGCGCCACCATCTGCCCCGCCAGGTCGTACAGCAGGCTCGCGTGAACGGTGTAATCGATATCGTCAAAGTCAATCAGCGCGTGGACGATGTAATCCTCCAGCCGCCGCTCGGTGCGCCCGCTCTGCGCGGACAGCGTGAATTGCTCGTGCGTGCGCAGGGCCTGGCCCACCAGCGAACGGTCCTTGGGCTGCAGGTGCAGGCCGGCTACATCGAGCGTGAACGGTTTGAAGCCGCTCGTCACCTCGCCCTTGGGGACCACCGTAATGCGCGGAATATCGATGGTCTGCCTGACCACCACTTCCACCGTGCGGCGCACCACGTCAGCCAGGTCCAACTCCGGCGGTGCATCCGCGCCCGTCAGCAGGCTGGGCTGAACAGGCGGCAGACGTTCCTTCACCGCCTCGGCAATGCGAGCCTGCAACTCGGGTGCCAACAGCGCTCGGCGCGTGGGCGCGTCCTGCGGCCGCACTTCGTACTCGGCCAGCACCTGCATGACCGCATGCGCGGCCTGCTGCTCTTGCGAGGTGGTGAACATGGGCGTCACCACGGGCAAGCCGCTGGCCACAGCTTGGGCGGCCGCATCGGCAGGCTCAGGCGCGTCCTGGCCCTGATTCAGCCCCAATGCCAGCGCCAGATTGGGCTGCACCGTCATGCTCTGCATGCCGTCGTCGAGCGCATTGGGCGCTTCCAGAATCAGGGTCTTGAGCTTGATCGGCGAATCGGCACGGTTCGCATCGTCAATGATTTCCTGAAACCGGTCGTGCGCAATGATGTTGAGCCGGTCCACCGCGGCAACACCCGTGCGCTTGCCATAGGGTAGCCGCAGGCCGCGGCCAATCGATTGCTCCACCAGCGTGCGCGCATTGGCGGCGCGCAGTGGCACGATGGTGTAGAGGTTGGTCACGTCCCAGCCCTCCTTGAGCATGTTGACGTGAATCACGATCTCGGTCGGCTCGTCCACGCTTTCCACGGCCAACAGGCGTCGGATCATTTCTTCCTCTTCCGCACCGGTTCTGCTGCTGTCCACCTGAATCACCTTGTGGCGGTAGCGCCCGCCAAAAAAGACGTCGGACTGCAGCCAGGCCAGCAGCGCGCTCGCGTGCGTGGTGTCGCGCGCAATCACCAGCATGAAGGGCTTGACCTCTTTCACACCGTTGGTGCGGGCATAGGTTTTCAGCTCCACCTTGGTGGTTTCGTGGATGCGCACGCCGTCTTGCAGTTTGACGCGCTCCACTTCTTCGGGCGGCATGTTGCGCGCGTCAAAATTGCGCTGCGTCACCACGGCGGGCTCTTTCACAAAACCGTCTTCCATGGCGCGGGCGAGCGGGTAGTCCATCACCACGTTCTTGAACGGCACCGGCCCTTTGGTGGTTTCAATGAAAGGGGTGGCCGTCACTTCCAGCCCGATCAACGGCTTGAGCTCGTTGATGGCACGCACCCCCGCGCTGGCGCGGTAGCGGTGCGACTCATCCATCAGCAGCACCAGGTCCGGCAGGCCCGCCAGGTAGTCAAAATAGCTCTGCCCGATGTATTCGCTCAGGCGCTTGATGCGCGGCGCCTTGCCGCCCCGCACCTCGGAATTGATCTTGGAAATGTTGAAGATGTTGATGCTCACGGGCGACAGCAGGTCGCCCAGCGCCTGGGCGCGCTCTTCGTAGTTGTCGCCGGTGATGATCTCGGGCGGGTAGGCCGCGAACTCGGCCACGCCCTTGAACACATACTTCGGCGTGTTGGGCGTGAAGTCGGCAATCAGCTTGTCGTAAATCGTCAGGTTGGGCGCCAGCACAAAGAAATGCCTGATGCCATGCGCCTGGAACAGGTAGCTGATGAAGGCGCCCATCAGCCGCGTCTTGCCCACGCCGGTGGCCAGTGCAAAACACAGCGACGGGAAATCGCGCTCAAAGTCTTGCAGCGCAGGGAACTGGCTTTTGAGCGTGGCCAAAATGGCGGCCACGTCGGCTGCGTCGCGGTTGGGGCGCAGCATGGCAGGTGCCGCCTCAATGGCACTCGCCAGCTTGGCCAGCGACTCGGTTTGCGGCGGGCGCAGGCTCAGCCGGCCCGCGATATTGTTGACTTCGCGTTGACTCATGAAACGGTCTTGTCTTTGGGTGGAATACGCACCACCTGGCCCGAGCGCACGACGATCAAGTCTGTTCCGGTCTGCTGCGCTATCTGCCTGGCCCTCAACGCAGCACGTCGAATGGCGAAGAAAGACCCTTTCAAGTCAGCCTCCAGGCCCGGCGGCACATCATCGTAGCCAGGCACGGGCTCGTTCACTTGCTTGGATGTGGTCATGGCTTGTTGCTCCAGTCCATCAAAAGGGGCGTATCGCCCGAGTTGTCATAAAGTGCCCACTGATTCACCAGCGGTTGATACAGGTCGAGAAACAGCCGTCTGCCAGCGTCGAAACGGCGCCGAATCATTGCTTCTGGAATGTCATGGCCGCCTTGGCGGACGCGCTCAGCCACACGTTGAACCGCCATATCCGCCGAAGGCAAACTCAAAAAAAACAACTCAACGCGGTAACCCAACTGCCGCCATTGCGGAATCTGCCGCGCGTAGGCTCTGCCAGACAAAGTTGTTTCGAAGGCAAAACTTTCCTGGTTGGCAACATGCTGCGCGATAGCCTCCAGCATCAACCGCCCGGCCTGGATGGCCGCGCGCTCTGGCGCGAAGGGTGACAGCCCGGCGGCAATCAAGTCTGCGTTGACGAAAACGGGGCAGCCCGCCTCCTGAGGCAAGAACTCCCGCGCAAATGTGGTTTTTCCCGCGCCATTCGGCCCGGCAATGATGATGATCCTGGGCTGCGTCATGTCCGCTCCCCGGCGGCCGCGCCAAACAAATCATCCTGCGCGGGAGGCGCATCCACCTTCTTCTGCGCCATCGGCAGGTTGGCCACGTTCAGGCTGTAGTCGTCATGGCCCCATTCGCAACGGTCTTTCACCATCTTGGGGATTTTCTTGAGCGTGAGGTTGGACCAGCGCTCGGCCGCTTGCGTAGCCGTCACGCCCCGGTAAGCACCGCAGCACACCAGCAGGCTGCGCGGGTCATGCGGGTCCGCGCCGACCTCGTGGCTCAAGGCTTCGAGTTGCTCCGGCCCCAGCGTTTGGGTGGTGACATAGATAAAGTCACTCTCGCTGCTGCGCCCCTGCTGCCACCACAGCAGCTCGGACGGCGCGTAGGTAAAACCTTCGAGCTTGCACATGGCAGCGGTCAGCATGGCGGCGTCGTACTCGGGGTTGATGACCAAGTTGCCCCAGCGGTCGGTGGACAGCAGCGTGGGCGCCAGCTCGTAGTAGCGAAAACCACCGCCGCCCTGCCAGCCGGTGGTCTGCGTCACGCCGCCGGGGTCTTGCCCGTCAATGACTTTTTGCATGCGCGGCACGATGTGCGTGTGGCAATGCTCGCCCAGCTCCACCATGATCCAACGCCGGCCCATTTTGTGGGCGACTGCGCCGGTGGTGCCGGAACCGGCGAAGGAATCGAGGACGAGGTCGCCGGGGTTGGTGGCGATTTCCAATACACGCTTCAACAGCCTTTCAGGTTTTGGAGTGTCGAATACGTTCGCAGAATTGAATGCTCTTACTTCGAGTTTTGCTTCATGGTTATGACCAACTTCTTCATTCGGCCAGAACGTCGCTGGAGGACGGCTTGCATCTACTTCAATGTGCTGTTTGACATAGATTTCCCATCGCCCGTCTTTATTCACGAATTCAAGCTGATCCGCGTTGGCAGAGATGTTGTCTTTTTTCCACCGCCAACGCCCCTCTGTACCGTCTGGCTTGATTGGTAGGACTATTGAGCCGTCAGGTGCTTCAATCTCGTACCACATTGAAGGTCGATCTTGTCGGAGTGATTCCGAACCTTCTTTTCGCAATGACCGCCGACGGTAGTACTTTTGCGCCTTCTCATCGAAGTAGCCAAACTGGGCTGAGTTTTGCTCTCTGAAAAGCTGCTTCGGTTTGAACGCATCCTTCACCCGATAGACCAAAAGATGGTCGTGCGAAACACTAAACCCGCGTGCATCCATGCGTTCGCTGTAGACCTTCTGCCAAAAACAGTTCGCCACGAAGTTGCTTCGCCCAAACACCTCATCACACAAAACCTTTAGGTAATGCGCCTCGTTGTCATCAATCGTGATCCACAGCGAGCCATCATCAGACAGCAGGCGCCGGATGATCTCCAGCCGATCCCGCATCAGCCCCAGCCAGATCGAGTGCTCCAGCCCGTCGTCATAGTGCGTGAACGCGCTGCCCGTGTTGTACGGCGGGTCGATGAACACGCACTTCACCCTGCCCGCAAACTCCGCCTCCAGGGCTTTGAGCGCCAGCAGGTTGTCGCCCTTGATGAGCCGGTTGTCAAAAATGTCCTTGTCAGTCACCCGCTGTTTCGCGTGGTAACTGTGCGCCGGGTCCTCCAGCAAAATCCGCGGCTCCAGCCGCGGCCGCTGGTCTTTGCCGATCCAGGTGAGTTCTAGTTTTTGGTTGCTCATGAAAATAGTTTCTCGGGGCGCGGCGTTTGTCTATCCTTGAATTGCGGTTTCGAGTCGCTCAACATGCTCTTTGTCCTCTGTGCGCATCACTGTCAGGATCGCTTGCATGACTTTTGGAGTCTCGGCAAGCAGGTTTAAATCATGCCCGGATGAGGCTATGTCGTCACCATGTGAATAAATATTGAGGAAGCGATTCAACACTGCTAAGGTGCTGGAATCAAGCTCCAGTTTCTTCATTCTCTCGATCAGCTTCTCCGTTTCAATGCCACCGGGAAACTTGAAGGCGATGAAGTGCTCAAGAAGCCGTCTGCCCACATTGGGTAGGCCGTAAAGCTCAGCAAGCTCGTTGCCTTGGGCTGTGGCCCCTTTCTTGACGAGGCAGAATAAGTATTGGTACTCGGATGCGAAATCCTTGATGAGTCTGTCCATCACGGTGATGGCGTTGCTCTTGCCGCCGTTGTTCATCAAAGAAATCAGCGAGTAGTAGCGAGACTGGTTTTGTTTATCAAATAGCCGGAACCACCCCTTGACCAAGTTGAAAAATGCAAAGTCGTGTGTGAGCACGATGATTTGCTTTGCCTTCTCTGTTCGTTCTTTGATAAGGCCAAAGGCCGTGAACAGCGCGGAGGCATCCAGGCTTGACACGGGGTCATCAATGACTACGATGGTCTCTTCCAGCTTGCCTCGGTGGTCTTCGAGTGATTTCAGAAAATAGAGCAATGCAAAAGCGGTTTTTTCACCTTCACTCAAGTCTCTAGCCTCTTCATTACCTCGGGTGATGGAGTAGCCTTTACCGTGATGGGTCAACGTCAGTTCGCTATGCCCAAGGTACAAGGCAAGGTCTTGGTTCAGGCTTTCGGCTGGTGCGGCTGTTTCGGTCAACTCTTCATCAAGCTTCTTGATAATCCCTGTAAGCTCACGCCCCCTCGCTACGCATCTGTTCAAGCTTTCGGCCGTGCTCTTCGCAAATTCCTTCTTTTCCGCATTGGTCGCGATTGACGATGCGATTAAATCGGATTCGAGCTTGGCCTTTGCTTGGCCGATCTGAGCGTTGAAATCGTTCGTAATGCGGTTATGTTCAGCCAGAAGGGATTGAATCTCGTTGGCAACCCCGCAAAGGGCTTCGCCATTGGGAAACAAATCAGTTAATTCAGGTGGTGCCTCCGCCACCATGAAGATATTGCTTTGCTTTGACTTTAGGCTACTTTCAACGGCCAGTATGCTTTTCAGGAATTCGGTTTGCCTTGTCTCAAGAACTAAGTTCAGGGTATTCAACTGCGCGACCAGTTGAGGGTAGACCGATGTAGCTTGGTAAGGTTTGAAGTCACTCGCGCTGTTTCTCAGTCGCTGAATGGATTGGAGCGAGTCCGTCAATTGCTGGCTTAGAACACGGAAGGAATCGTCAAAGTGCTGCTCCAGTCGTTTAATGCGATCTTCGCCCAAGGGGTTCTCGCAGAATAGGCATGTCTTAGCGTCTCGGTGCTGGTGCAGTTGAAGACCTTGGCCTACCCACCCTGCAAGCTGGCTATCGTTCTTTAAACTTTCTATCGCAACATTGGCAGGATTCGCAGCAAGAATCAGCCTGACGGTTTCAAACAGGGAGATTGAAACGGGGTTTGCTGATATCTGGATTTGTAGAGTCGGCCTTATGTCCGTTCTTATGGACGCGACCAGTGCAGCCCTCTCGTCGTCGCTCAGGATAATGTCGATCTCAGGATTGAAGCTGTCGCAGCGGGTCTCGAAGTGGGACTTGTTGTAATTTGTGTACTTGTCCTGGCCTGCTGTTCTGAGCAAAGTTTTGATGGCTTGTGCTTGCTCCTGTTTGTAGGTATCGAGCTCTTTATCCGCTTTGGTCTTCTTTGGTGAAAGCTCTTTCCACTCCTCACGAAGCTTGGCCTGTTCATCTACCGCAGCCTTCCGTTGTTGCTCATGCTCAACGGTCTTTTCACCGAAGAAAACGATATGTTCAAGGTTATCGAAGCGGCTGAAGATACTGCTTTCGACATACCGTTGATTGAAGACTCTGATTCTTGGAAAGGACTGACCGACTTGTCCAAGCTGGTCTCCCTGGACATTCATGTCGTCAATGCGAAAAATCACCTTGCCTATTCCAATCGGGGCTTTCCGATCAATATCCGCAAGAAGGTTGGACAGCGTGGTTTTTCCAGTGCCATTCCAGCCGTAAAACAAGTTGAACCGTGCAAGCTCGGGCAGCGCTCCCCATTTGAATTGCCGAAAGCATTTGTGATCGATCTCGACGAGCTTTTTAAGCATGTTTAGATTCCGACTCAAATTACCTGCTGACTTCCATGCGGACCTTCAATTGCAGCGAATTCCAGTACCTCGATCTCCTGCAGCGACTTCCCCGCAATCCCCTGCAAGCCCCCATACATCCCCACGGTCGCATCCATCGCTTGCTGCTTCGCATGGTAATGACACACAGGGTTTTTCAACAAAATCCGTAGCTCAAATCGCAGTCGCCTGATCCGCGTCAATCCAGTGAGTTCGAGTTTTTGTCGGCCCGCCATCAAAAACTCCACCCTTGTTTTTGCATGAAGGTTTCGAGGTCGATGCAGGCGACGTTGACACTGGAGTGCTGGCACACATTGGGTATCTTTGCCGCATTGGGCTTCAGCTTTTCCTCCGTAACTACCGTTCCCTTGTGAATCTTGGCGCAGGCAATGACAAAAGGGTCTGCCACGGGGGTGCCCGTCAAACGCTGCTTTTCACCAATCAAGGACTGAAAGTGAGGTATCTGAAATATCTGCGCCACAAACCGTTGCTCGGCGAGCGTAGGCGTGGTGAATATATGTTTGCGGTCTTTTAGCCACTTGTTTGTATGAGGGTCAACATCACCGCGCTCAATTTCATTCCAGACCTCTCGCGTGGAAATCAAGTCGCCAGATTGAACCAGGGTGTCCAAGCCGGTCCAGACCGACTTGAACACACCCGGGAAAAAATGCTTGAGCTTGCTGAGGGAACTGGTGTCAAAGACATAGATCATGCAGCGGCCCCTTGAAGGATGCGCTGCTCAAGACCGGCAAAATTCTTGGCCTTGATGCCCAAGAATTCAGAGGCCTGCTCCACACTGATTTGATTGCGGTAATGGCGGCCAATCACTTCACGGGCAAAGCGTTCACTCAAGTAGGTGTTTTGCGATGCGTACCAATCACCCCCTGATGCAGCCTTTTTCTGGCTGGCCCAGAGCTTGGCTTTTTGCTCGTAAAACGCCTGCTCCACACGCCCCAGGTCCAACAGCCGGCGCAACACGGCCTCGCGGCTCACGCCGTATCGGCTGCCCAGGTCGGAAAAAATATGGTCTTGCGCCGTCTCCGCATTGGCGGGCAGGCGCTCGATTTGCTCGTTGAAATCAGCCGATGAAATGAGGATCTCGGCCGCCATCTGGTTGCAGAATATTTCGATGCGCCGCTCGGGAGCCGCAAGCCTGTTCACGTAGGAGGGATCGAATTTGCTGATGCCCGTGACATCGAGCAGCAGATGCGCCAATTCATGCAGCAAACTGAATATTTGCCGGGTTTTCGTGGTGCTGTTGTTCAAGTAAATCAAGGGAAAGTCTGCCGTCGGCAAGCAAAACCCCGAGATGTCTTTTTGTTTGAACGGCGCTTTGAAGATAAATACGCCCAGCGCTTCGACGGACTCGCGCCAGCGCTTCAGAGCGATCTCATCGGACTTCCACTCGACCTGCTCACCGAGGGTTATGCCCAGCGCCTGTCGCACAACAAGCGCTTGCGAGGCAACCGGGCGCTGTGCATCCAGTTGACAGTTGCGCAGTTTTGACTGATCAGTCGGGTTCTCCCCAAGCGTGATCTGAAACGCATGGGCCTTTCTTACCTGAACGTAGGTGTCGGCATGCAGGGTCTGAAGATCGGCCTCGGGCAAAGTTCTGAACTCCCGTTTTGGCGAAACCTCATCGGGTGGTGAGGGCAGAAAGAAAACGGCCAGTGGACGCTTAAAAACCTTATAGGCTAGGTTCTCCAACTGCGCGTAGGAGGGTGATGGGCCGTTGGAAGACTCCCAGGCCATCACCTCCTCAGGCGGTCTCTTCAGCTTGCGCGCGACGTCTTCAATCGACATGCCCATCGATTCGCGCGCCCAGCGGATGACCGAGGGTTGCACGCCGGCAACGGGCTCAGTTTTCATGGGAAACTCCGAGCGGTGTAGAGATTTTGATCATTACAGCTTCATTTCCAGGGCGGGCAGTTCCAAGCCTTCGATTTCTTGCAGCGATTTTCCCGCAATCCCCTGCAAGTCCCCATACATGCCCACCGTCGCGCCCATCACGCGTTCAATCTGCTCCTGGCGCTTGGCCCATTGCTTCATGATGACCTTGCGCTCTTTGTCCAGGTCGTCCTGCATGGATGAGAAGGCTTCCACAATCGCCTCCACGCGGTGCTTGAAGCGGGGGCCGGTGAGGTATTGGTAAACCATCTCGGTCTTGGTTTGCTGGCCTTCAGACAGGGCGCGGGTCTGGCTGATTTGCAGCAAGGCCTGGCGCAACATGATCGCCACGGGGATGGCCACGCGCGGGGAGGTGATCCACACGCCGTCCACCAGGTCAAACGTTTCAACGCCTTTGGGCAACACCTGGCTGACCAGCACGCAAACCTCGGCCTTGGCGCTTCGCTGGTCTTCGCGCAGCTTGGGCAACCAGCCGTCGCTCCAGTTGCGGGTGCGTTTGGACTCCCACAAGATGCTGCCGCAGGGCGTGCCACTCTGGCTGTTGACGCGGTGCATGGCGTCGCCGCCAAACTCGCCCTTGGGCACAGGCTCAATCAGGTCAAACGGAAACTTGCCGCGCAGCAGGTTTTCCAATTCCAGTTCCTGCACTTCGCCTTGCAGTTGCTGGGAACCCTGCTCGGCTTTTTGCTTGAGCTCTTCAATCTTCTGCTGCATTGAGGCGATGGTCTGGTCTTTCTCGGCCACCCTGAGCTTCATGCCGTCTTCAGCTTCGCGTTTGGCCAAAGTGCGCACTTCGCTCAAGCCGTCTTGCACGCGTTTTTCGATGGTCAGGTCGAGTTCGCGTTTGGCGTCGTCCAGTTCACGCTGCTTCTTGATCAGCTCGGCCTGGGCCTTCTGGGCCTCAAGCAGTTTGGCGTCGCGCACTTTGAGCACATCCTGCAACTCGGCCAGTTCGCGGGCTTTGGCTTCCAGCTCGTTGGCCGATGCGGCTTTGGCCTTTTTCGCCTCCTCTGCGGCCACGCGGGCGCGTTCAGTCTTGAGCTGGCTGGCGACCTGGTCGGCTACCTGCTCGTCCAGGTCGCGTTTGGCGTCCATCAGCGCTTGTTCTTTTTCGCGCATGGCGTTTTCGCGCTGGGCGATGTCGCTGTCTTTTTGGGCGAGTTGCTTTTCAAACTGCAGACGAGTGGCGGCCAGTAGCGGCGCGGCCAGTGACTCGGTGAGTTTGATTTCTGTTCTGCAGTTGGGGCAGATGATGGTGGGTTCGGTCATTTCACAATTCTCCTTTTTGCGCCAGGGGCCGCCAGTTGCTTCAAAGCGTCCAGGCCGATCAGTGAGCGCATCTGCGTGATGGCAATGGCGTTGAGTTGCACCAGGCGGTCTTTGGCGGCCAGGCCCTGGTGGATCAAGACCGCGTTGATGCTTTCCAGGTTGGACAGCACGACCAGTTGTTCCAGCGTGGCTGCGTCGCGCATGTTGCCAGGCTGCTGTGGGTTGATTTGCCGCCACTGGGCAGCCGTGATGCCAAACAGGGCGACGTTGAGTAAATCCGCCTCGCTGGCGTAGATGACGCTGGTTTGCGCGGCAGTCAGGCGTGGCGGCAGCAGCCGCTCTTTGATGGCATCGGTGTGAATTTTGTAATTCACCTTGGACAAAGTGCGCTGAAAG
>JAHFQQ010000001.1:34741-35177 GCA_023259235.1 Polaromonas sp.
TGAGCCGCTGGAATTCCTTGATGAGGTAGATTTTGAATTCGGCGGAGATCCACATCCCGAACTCGAACGCAATATCCTTGTGGGCGTAGGTTCCGCCATACCTGCCCGCCGTTGCTTGAAGGCCTATCGCATGGGTTTTTTCAACCCACTCTTTTACGCTGATCTTGTAGCTGTTCAAGCCTGCCTGACTTTTAATTATGGCGAATTCGCCATAATTAAAAGCGGGGTTGTAAACGGTCTCCCAGATACCCAAAAACTCAACGGTGTTTCTGTTTCTCAGCCAATCGGAGATAAAGAAATCGCCATCCTTGGCTTTCAACATATCCGTCAAGGAAATGTAGTCCTGCCCATGCCGGGTGGCGATGGTGACTTCAGCACCTTTGACGTTGATGATGCGGTTCTTCATTCAAGGCTCCATTGAATCGAAAAATGCTGG
>JAHFQQ010000173.1 GCA_023259235.1 Polaromonas sp.
AAGCATTTCGCGGCTTTGCGCGCCAATGACGTCATTGCTCTGGGCTTCCACCAGGGTTTCGATCAACTCGTCCCTGGAGTCAGGGCCCGGGTGGAGCATTTCAGCAAGCTTTTGTAAAAAGCCGCGCTTGTCTTCCGGCTTGGAAGACTGACGGGGGGGAACATCGGACACGAAGGGGCGGTCGGAAGTGATGAAGCCGCCTAGGATAACGCAATTTCATGGCGCCCTGCCAATCGGACGGCCCCAGGCAAGTTCAGCCCTCACTCGGAGGGCCGCTTATGACACGAAGTAAAAAAAGCGTGGGGCTAGGAAATGCGCCGCGCGTCTTGCAACCCCGCCACGAAATCGTGGAATTTTTTGGCCTGCACCTTGAAGTGATAGTCGGTCTGCGCTATTTGCTCCTCGACCATTTCAGTCATGTGCGAGTCCAGGTTGGCCGGCGGCAACTTGAGGAAGGCTTCACTCTCGGAGCCGGCAGACTCAACCTGGGCACCGGCCTTGCGGGCAATATTGAGCATGGCGGTATTTTCACTCAGTGCGTGAATGAACATCATGTCAACGCCGTCGTTGCGGGCATGCATCACGGCGATGTCAAACAGGCGCGCGCCATAGCCCCGGCCGCGCGCCTTGGCCATCACGGAGACGCCAAACTCGGCGCCGTTCTGAAATTCCGGATCGTCTGAAAAGGCAAGGTGCGCCATCGCGATAAGCTGCAGCTTGCGGTTGTAGATGCCAAAAATCTCGTCGCGCTCAAAATTGAGTTTCTCGACGTATCGGCCGATTTGCTCGTCGCTGGCCGCGAAGCCAAAACGCAGGTAGCGGTCCGACTCGCTGAGCGCCAACAGATGCGTGGCGATGCGCTCGCGGTGGCTCGGGCCGATTGAGCGGATCGGCACAATGACCGGACGGTCGCCGGACACTGCGCCAGTGCGCAACGTCTGTTCTGGCGTCGGCTGTTGCAAGAAGGCCTTGCCCGCCTCAATATATGACTTAAAAAGATTATTGGATACCATCATGACTCCAATATAAGGGTTTTCCCTGAAATTTCCACCGTTTCGGGCATTGGAATGCGCGAAGTAAGGAGATTCACCTGATCCTGACAAGTATTTCCGCCAGCCCTTATGTGTAAATGATATTACGCTACTCAATAAATAGCAAACCAGTCATTCATGAGAATTGATTGTTGCAGTGCAGCAACAGCGCCAGCTGCCGTATTTTCAGCGAGCACCGCCTGACGCCGCATAAATCAGGACGCCGGGGCAATGTTCCCGCAAGCCTCACAGCGGCACCGCCGTGGTGGCCTTGACCCGGTCCAGCACAAAACTGGTTTTGCAGTCCTGCACGCTGGGATGCTTGAGCAGGGTGTCCATGAAGAAGCGGCTGTAGTGCGCCATGTCATGCACCAGCACGCGCAGCAGATAGTCCATTTCGCCAGACAAGGCAGCGCACTCCGTGACCTCGGGCCAGGCTTGAACACTGGCGCGAAACAGGTCCATCGGGTTGCGCTTGTGGCTCTCGAGCTGTTTTTCCAGCCGCACGTTGACGTAGGCGGTCAGCCCCAGCCCAACCGATTCAGGCTTGACCAGCGCCACATAACGGTCGATCACGCCGCTTTCCTCCAGCCTTTTCACGCGCCGCAACACCGCGCTGGGCGACAGTCCGACCTGCGCGCCAATGGTGTCATAGGTTTCTCGGCTGTTTCGCTGCAACCTGCTCAAAATCAGCTTGTCCAGCTTGTCCAGTGCAAAAATGTTATCCATTGCAAAATTTTACTGCGCCAGCAGGTGTATGTAAGCATCCCGCCTCGCAAGGTGGACAAGCTTGATTTTCAGTAAAAAAGCGCCAACAATGAATTGGCGCATTTTTAATGCATAAATAGTTTAACTCTGAATTACTTGGCTTGATAAGTGCTGGCTTGAGACCCGACACTGTCTTCCATTTCCGATGGAGACAACGATGCAATCATCGCTACCGCGCAACACTTCCGGCGCCGCCTCGCTCCCGGCCTGGGACAACCCCATGGGCACCGACGGCTTTGAATTTATCGAATACGCCGCACCCGACCCCGTGGCCATGGGAACGCTTTTTGAGCGCATGGGCTTCACGCCGATTGCCAGGCATCGCCACAAGAATGTGCTGCTCTACCGCCAGGGCGGCATCAACTTCATTTTGAACGCCGAGCCGCATTCCTTCGCCCAGCGCTTTGCGCGCCAGCACGGCCCCAGTGTGTGCGCCATTGCATTCCGGGTGCAGGATGCCAAGGCGGCCTACGAGCGCGCGATTGAGCTGGGGGCCTGGGGCTATGCCCACACCACCAGCCCGGGTGAGCTGAACATCCCGGCCATCAAGGGCATCGGCGACTCGATCATCTACTTCATTGACCAGTGGCGCGGCAAGAACGGCGCCCAGCCTGGGGCCATTGGCAATATTGGTTTTTACGATGTGGACTTCCAGCCCCTTCCGGGAATTGACGCAGGGGCGCTCAATCCGGTTGGCCACGGCCTCACATATATTGATCACCTGACGCACAACGTGCACCGCGGCCGCATGGACGAGTGGGCCGGCTTTTACGAGCGCCTGTTCAACTTCCGAGAAATCCGTTACTTCGACATCGAGGGCCAGGTGACGGGCGTGAAGAGCAAGGCCATGACCAGCCCCTGCGGCAAGATCCGCATCCCGATCAACGAAGAGGGCAATGAAAAGGCCGGCCAGATTCAGGAATACCTTGACAGGTACCAGGGTGAAGGCATCCAGCACATTGCCATGGGCAGCAATGATCTGCTGGCAACGGTCGATGCACTGCGCACCAGCGGCGTGAAACTGCTCGACACCATCGGCACCTATTACGAGCTGATCGACAAGCGCATCCCGGGCCATGGCGAAAACGTGGCCGAACTTGAAAAGCGCAAGATTCTGGTGGATGGCAAAAAGGGCGCGCTGCTGCTGCAAATCTTCAGTGAAAACCAGCTCGGACCGATCTTTTTTGAATTTATCCAGCGCAAGGGCGACGAAGGTTTTGGCGAAGGCAATTTCAAGGCGCTGTTTGAAAGCATTGAACTGGACCAGATGCGCCGCGGCGTGCTGGAGAAAATCTGAATGGCCGTCAAGCCTGCGATTTATGGCGCGTCAGAGCGCCCGCCGCGCGGCGACTACAGCCGGGCGCGCGACGACTACACCTGCGCGCAAAACCAGGCCTACACCGCGGCCGATCATGACACCTATCGCCGCCTGTATGCGCGGCAGTCCGCGCTGCTGCCCGGCCTGGCCTGCGGCGCGTTTGTTGACGCGTTGCCCAGACTGGGCGCGAGCGATGCCATTCCGCGCTTCGAGGACATCAACGCGCGGCTTCGCGAAGCGACCGGCTGGCAACTGGTGGCGGTGCCGGGACTGATTCCCGAAGTGCCGTTTTTTACCCTTCTGGCCAAGCGCAAATTCCCGGTGACCGACTGGATTCGCACACCCGCGGAGTTTGACTACATTGTCGAGCCCGACATCTTTCATGACCTGTTCGGCCACGTGCCGCTGCTGTTTGACCCGAGCTACGCCGACCACGTCCAGGCCTACGGCCAGGGCGCGCTCAAAGCCCATGCACTCGAGCACGGAAGCACGCCGGTTGCGGGCGCGGTGGAAATGCTCTCGCGCCTGTACTGGTACACGATCGAGTTTGGCCTGCTGCGGGAAAACGGCGAGGTCAGGGCCTATGGCGCTGGCATTTTGAGCAGTCCGGGCGAGTTGGTGCACAGCGTGCAAGCCAGCGCTCCGCGGCGACTGCCGTTGCGCAGCACCGCGGATTTACTGGCCTGCATGGCATCGACCTACAAGATCGACAGCTACCAGCAGCAGTATTTTGTGATTGACAGCTTTGAGGCGCTGCTGGCGCTGACCCAGCCCGACTTCACGCCGCATTACCAGACGCTGGCCAACCCAGCCAGCGGCGCAGCGCGAACGGCCTAGGACTGCGCGGCTCAGGCCGCCCAGTCGTTCAGCGCCTGGCGGGTCTGGTCGGCCAGTTTGGCCACCAGCGCCACCTGCTGCGCAGCGTCAGGCGGCCACTGGCCCTGCAGGCAGGACTGCTCCAGGGTGAAGCAGGCATCGGTGAGCGCTTGCGCGCCGACGTTGGACGCCGCGCCCTTGAGGGCATGGGCGGCGCGCGACAGTGCGGCGCTGTCGGAGGCCGCCAGCGCGGCGCGGATATCATCAACACGGTGCGGCGCGTCACCAGCAAACAGCGCAATCACTTCGCGCGTCATGGTGCGCGCGTCATCGTCAAACTCCCTGAACTGCTCGAGCCGGCTCCAGTCCATCAGCACCGGCGATGCTTCGGTGCTGCCCGGCGACTTCCCCGTCGCCGAAACGTCGTCAACAGCGGTGCCTCTGCCGGCAATGTCTTGCTCGGGTGGTCTGGCGAAGCGGGCCAGCGCCTCCGACAATTCATCAATGCGCAGTGGCTTGGGCAAAAAGCCGACCATGCCCGCTTCCCGGCAGCGTTGGCGGTCTTCCTCGAGCACCGAGGCCGTCAGCGCAATGATGGGCGGTGCGGCCCGCCCATGCTTGCTGATGATCTCGCGCGAGGCGGCAAAACCGTCCATCACCGGCATGTTGGCATCCATCAGGATCGCGGCATACTGGCGCGGCGTCTCACCGGTACCGGTGCGCAGCGATGCAGCCACCAGATCCACGGCTTCGCGGCCGTCGATGGCCGTGGCGGCCTCGCAGCCCAGTTTGGTCAGCATGGCCAGCGCCACCTTCAGGTTGACCGCATTGTCATCGGCCACCAGAATGAACTGGTTCCTGGCAGCGGGAAAGCGTGCTTCTGCTACTGTTTTTATAGCTTCCTGATCAGATGTGACGCGGGCTATCGCCTCAAAAAGCCGTGACTGGCGATAGGGTTTCAGCAGCCGTGCATCAAATACCCGGGCCTGCTCGCCGGTGGGCATGGTGCCCGATGTCAGCAACACGATGGGCGTGGCCGGGCTGAGCTCGCGTAGCGAACGGGAAAAAGTCAGGCCGTCCATCTCGGGCATGTGCATGTCGGTCACGACGACATCCACGCGATGGCTTTGCAGCCAGGCCAGCGCGTCCGCGGCGCGCTCGAACAGGGTGGGCTCGATGCCCCAGCGCCTGAGCTGTTTGTCCAGAATGCGCAAATTGAGCGGCGTATCGTCTACCACCGCTGCCTGCTTGCCTGACAGGCTCACCAGGTGCAGGGTGGCCAGTTGCGCGACTTCCGGCGTATCGGCCTGACCCAGCCGCGCCGTGAACCAGAACGTTGCGCCCTGCCCCGCAACGGACTCCAGCCCCACGTCGCCGCCCATCAGCGCGGCCAGGCGCTTGCTGATGGCCAGGCCCAGCCCGGTACCGCCGTACTTTCGGGTGGTGCCGGCGTCCACCTGGGTAAATGACTGGAACAGCGCGGACTGCCGCTCCGCCGGAATGCCAATGCCGGAGTCCCTGACACGAAATTCAATCAGCGCACCCCGCAGCGGCGTGAAGTCTTCCAGCATGTGCGCCGAGACAACCACCGTGCCGTGTTCAGTGAACTTGATGGCATTGTTGACAAAATTGAGCAGCACCTGGCGCAACCGGGTCACGTCGCCGCGCACCCAGGCGGGCAGTTCGTCACCCAGATCAACCAGCAGTTCCAGGCCCTTCTCACGCGCCCGCGGCGCGCCAATGTCGCAGGCCTCCTCGATCGTGGCCAGCAGGTTCAGCGGCTCGTTTTCAAGGTCGAGTTTTCCTGATTCTATTTTGGAAAAATCCAGAATGTCATCGATGACGCCCAGCAACTGGTCGCTGGAGACGCGCATGGTGTGCAGATAATCACGCTGTTCCGCGTCGAGCGGGGTATCGGCCAGCAGCGTTGTCATGCCGACCACGCCATTGAGCGGGGTGCGGATTTCGTGGCTCATGGTGGCCAGAAACGCCGCCTTCGCATGGGCTGCCGCCAAGGCCTCTTCCCGCGAGGCAACCAGCTCGGCGGTGCGGCTGGCAACGCGCGCTTCCAGCGTTTCATTGGCATCACGCAGGGCAAGGGTCTGCGCCTCGATGGCGGCGCGGCTGCGCACAATTTCCCCGGCGCTGTCGTGCATGGCTTGCGAAAGCTGCCGAACTTCGGCAATCCGGGCGTCCTGCTCCAGCGGCGGCACCTCGGCGTGCGCCAGTTGCGCGGCGGCGAGAGTCAGGCGCCTGAAACGGCGGCTCAGCCGGTAGGCCAGCCAGGTCGCCAGCAGGGCGCCCAGCACCAAGGCCAGGCCCATGGCGACCCAGGTCTTTTGCAGGGCAGCTTGCGTGCTGGCCGTAAAGTCGCTTTCCGGAGCGGCAACCACGAGGCTCCAGCGAACGCCCACGGCTTCACCAAAGGGCTGCAGCGCGACCACCAGCACGTCATTGCCCATGGCAACGCGGCGCAAGAACGCAACACGCTGCACGCTGGACTCCAGTGTTTTCCCCAGGCTGGGGGCCACCTCGCGGTAGGCGTTGCGGATGATTTCATTGCGGCTTTGCCCGGGCCTGCGGCGCTCCAGCTTGCCGTCAACGCTTGCAAAGAGCGGATCGCTGGTCGAGCTGGCCACTAAAAAGCCTTGCTCATCAACCAGGAACGCGGCGCCATGCGCGGAAAGAATCATGGTTTGCAGCAACTCACCGAGGCGCCTCAAGTGCAGAACCGCCGCAAATACGCCCAAGGCGCCGCCATCCGTGCCATACACGGGCTGCGCCAGCGTGAGCAGCAACTGGTCTTGCGCGGCTGACGCCATCACCGGTGTGAAGGCACGCCCTTTGTGCTCCATGGCCGCCTGGTACCAGGGGCGTGTGCGGGGCTCGTAATTTTCGGTCTCGGTCACGACAGGGTTGCCGCGCTCGCCGGGGGTGTCGGCTGAAAAGTAGCGCCGCCCCGTGCCGCCCTGCTGGCGCCAGCCCACGCGCATGGCGTGGCCGCCACTTTGCAGGGCGGCCTCCACGCTCAAAAATTCACCCCGATAGCTCGCCAGATAAAGGGACGGCACGCTGGGCGTCATGCGCGTCATGGCAAACGCGGATTGCTCAAACAGCTCGGGCTTCTGGATCAACTGGCGCGCCCGCGCCAAGCCCGATGCACTGGGCCGCTCCTCGGTCAGCCCGTTAAGCACGGTATGCGCCTGCAAGAGGTGCTCCTCGGTGCTGCTCTGCACGCGTTTGACCAGGTCATCGACAAGTTTGTCGGACAGGGTCGCCACGCTCTGCAGATTGCTGCGGTACAAAAGCCAGGCCACCGTGGCAGCAGGAACAACGCAGAAAAGCAGCAGGCTGGTCACCAGCACGACCCGCAGCGACCACGCGTGGCCCAGAAACCGGCGCGCCCCGCGCAGCATCACGCCAGGCCCACAATTTCCACCGCATCCATCGGCTTGGCGCGCCCCGGCACCTGCACCATGGCGCGTCGACCCGTGCGCACCGCACCGGTCACCAGGCGCACCGCCTGCACGCTGGCGGCAATCGTCCAGTTCAGCGGCGGCTGGCCCTGGAACAGCTTCAATGCGGTGGCCACGGTCT
>JAHFQQ010000174.1 GCA_023259235.1 Polaromonas sp.
TCTCGGCTGGCGCAGATATCTTGACTGCAACAATGCCCACACCTCCCCGGCTGCGTTCTTGTCCGCTTCGCTGGGCATCAGACCGGCTCAACAACTAACAGTGACATAGCCTTATATAAATAGCGTAATACATGCTCAAGGGTCAGCCCTTGGCTTGCGCCAGCAGTGTCCCTGCGTCGCTGACCTCAAATTTTCCCGGGCCTTCGATATTGAGGGCGGCCACTTTGCCGTTCTTGATCAGCATGGAATAGCGGTTGCTGCGCAGGCCCATGCCCTTGCCGGTCAGGTCCAGAGTCAAACCGGTTGCCTTGGCAAAGACCGCGTCGCCGTCAGCCAGCATCCGCACCTTGCCGCCGGTTTCTTGCTCGCGCGCCCAGGCTCCCATGACAAATGCGTCATTCACACTTACACACCAGATTTCATCGACACCAGCAGCCTTGAGTTCGGCGGACCTCTCGACATAACCCGGCACGTGCTTGGCCGAACAGGTGGGCGTGAAGGCACCCGGCAGTCCGAACAGCGCAATGGTCTTGCCAGCCGCAGCCTTGCTCACATCGACAGGGTTGGGGCCGATGCTGCAGCCACCGCCTTCCACATCTGAATATTCCATCAGCGTGGCTGCGGGAAGGGTGTCGCCTACTTTGATCATGGGGTCTCCTGGTTTTGGGGGAAATGGCCTTGAGCCGGGTATTTTGATCCAAACAGGAATCTTCGTCATCGCCTGCGGTCTTTCCATGGACCCCTACATTCCGGCATTCGAATCAGCACCGTCAACTGGAAGCGGGAACAAAAACGGCTCAACTAGTGAGCCGCCTTTGATGGCATGCAATAAAAGCCCTGGGGCTTAAACGGCAGGCGCTTTTTCCACCAGGCGAGTCACGACCCAGTTCTTGGTTTTTGAAATTGGACGGCTCTCGGTAATCTCGATGACGTCACCCAATTTGTACTCGCCCTTTTCATCGTGGGCGTGGTACTTGCTGGACAGGGACACGATTTTTCCGTAAAGCGCATGCTTGACGCGACGCTCGACCAGTACGGTCACGGTTTTGGCGCGCTTGTCGCTGACCACCTTGCCGACCAGGGTGCGCGTGAGGGATTTTTTAGTTTCCGTCATTTGCTGGCTCCCTGCTTGACGATGGTCTCTTGCAAAATGGTTTTTGCGCGAGCGATGGCGCGGCGCGTGGAACGCAGCGTGGCGGTGTTGTTGAGTTGCTGTGTGGCTTTTTGCATGCGCAAACCGAAGTGGGCTTTCTGCAGCTCTTTGACTTCCGTTCGCAATCCGGCAACGTCTTTCTGGCGCAGTTCAGTAGTTTTCATTTTTCTGGGTTCCCCTGATTACTGGCCGATCATGCGGCTGACGAACGTGGTGCGCAGCGGCAGCTTGGCCGAAGCCAGGCGGAACGCTTCGCGGGCCAGTTCTTCAGGCACACCGACGATTTCAAAAACGATCTTGCCGGGCTGGATTTCAGCCACGTAGTACTCGGGATTGCCCTTGCCGTTACCCATGCGAACTTCAGCAGGTTTTTGGGAAATCGGCTTGTCCGGAAAGACCCGGATCCAGATGCGTCCGCCACGTTTGACGTGACGGGAAATCGCACGGCGTGCGGCTTCAATTTGACGAGCAGTGAGCCGACCACGGTCAGTACACTTCAGACCGAAATCACCGAACGCGACCGAGTTTCCCCGGGTTGCGATACCGGTGTTGCGGCCTTTTTGCTCTTTGCGGTATTTTCTGCGAGCGGGTTGCAGCATGATTTATCTCCGTAATGCAGACCGATTACTCGGTCTTGGCACCGTCAGCTGCTGCAGCTGGCGCGGCTTTGCGGACGCGCTTAACGGTGGTTTTCAGTGCGTCGGCAGCGGGTGCCGCACCCGTCGCCTCGACAGGCTTGTCGCTGCCATCAGCCGGCGCGGTGCTGGTGCCGCCGGCACTGCGCGGTGCACGGGCACCACGCGGAGCCGCATGGTCCATGCGATCACCCGGGCGCGCATCACGACGCGGGCCGCGCGGCTTGCGCTCCTCTTCGGCCGGTGTTTCCATCATTCTGGCGCCCGGCGCATCACTACGGCCGAGGGTATCGCCTTTGTAAACCCAGACCTTGACGCCGATCACGCCATAGGTGGTCTTGGCTTCGGAGGTGCCGTAATCGATGTCGGCGCGCAGGGTGTGAAGCGGCACGCGCCCTTCGCGGTACCACTCGCAGCGGGCAATTTCAATGCCGTTCAACCGGCCCGACGACATGATCTTGATGCCCAGGGCACCCAGTCGCATCGCATTTTGCATGGCACGCTTCATGGCCCGGCGGAACATGATGCGTTTTTCCAACTGCTGCGTGATGCTGTCGGCAATCAGCTTGGCATCAATTTCAGGCTTGCGAACTTCTTCGATATTCACGGCAACCGGCACGCCCAGCTGGCGGCTCAGTTCCTTCTTGAGGTTCTCGATATCCTCACCTTTTTTGCCGATCACTACGCCTGGACGCGCCGAGAAAATCGTGATGCGGGCATTTTTGGCAGGACGTTCGATCAGAACGCGTGACACGGCGGCGTTTTTCAGCTTGGCCTTGAGGTACTCGCGCACCTTGATGTCTTCAGCCAGCATGCCGGCAAAGTCACGGTTGCTGGCGTACCAGCGGCTGGCCCAGTTGCGGCTCACTGCAAGACGAAACCCGGTTGGGTTGATTTTTTGTCCCATATCCTGCTGCCTTTAGTTGCCAACCACCACGTACACATGGCACGTGGGCTTGCTGATACTGTTGCCGCGGCCTTTGGCCCTGGCGGTAAAGCGCCGAAGCGTCGCGCCCTGCTCGACGTGAATGGTTTTCACCCTCAACTCGTCAATATCAGCGCCGTCATTGTGTTCGGCGTTGGCAATCGCGGACTCGACTACCTTCCGAATGATTCCCGCAGCTTTTTTTTGCGTGAAATTCAAGATATTGAGTGCCTGGTCAACTTTTTTTCCGCGAATCAGGTCAGCGACCAAGCGGCCTTTATCGACCGATAAACGAACGCCCCGGAGGGTTGCACGTGTTTCCATGGTCTTTCCTTACTTTCTCACGACTTTTTTGTCAGCCGGATGGCCTTTGAAAGTCCGCGTGAGCGCGAACTCACCCAGCTTGTGGCCAACCATTTGATCGGTGATATAGACCGGCACGTGCTGTTTGCCGTTATGCACCGCAATGGTCAGGCCGATGAACTCGGGCAGGATCATGGAGCGGCGCGACCAGGTCTTGATCGGCTTTTTGTCTTTGTGGGTAACCGCCTTGTCAGCCTTGGCTACCAGATGATGGTCGACAAACGGACCTTTTTTGAGTGAACGGGTCATGGCCTATCCCTTACTTCTTGCGACGCGACACGATCATGACCTGCGTGCGCTTGTTGTTGCGGGTACGGTAACCTTTGGTCAGATTGCCCCATGGGTCGACAGGGTGACGGCCTTCACCGGTTTTACCTTCGCCTCCACCATGCGGGTGGTCAACCGGGTTCATTACCACGCCGCGAACGGTGGGGCGAATACCCATCCAGCGCTTCACACCGGCTTTGCCCAAACGGCGCAGGCTGTGTTCACCGTTGGCGACTTCACCGATGGTGGCGCGACATTCAATATGAATCTTGCGGACTTCGCCGGAACGCATGCGCACCTGGGCGTAAATGCCTTCACGCGCCAGCAGCGTTGCGGAGGTCCCGGCAGAACGGGCGATTTGCGCGCCTTTTCCAATTTGCATTTCTATGCAATGAATGGTGGAGCCGACGGGGATATTGCGGATGGGCAGCGTGTTGCCAACCCGAATCGGCGCTTCCGAGCCGCTAATCAGGGTGGCGCCAACCTCAAGGCCGCGCGGGGCAATGATGTAGGCGCGCTCGCCGTCAGCGTAGCAGACCAGTGCAATATGGGCCGAGCGGTTGGGGTCGTACTCAATGCGTTCAACCTTGGCCGGAATTGCATCCTTGCAGCGTTTGAAGTCGACCACGCGGTAGTGGTGCTTGTGACCACCGCCCTTGTGACGAACCGTGATGTGCCCGTTATTGTTGCGGCCCGATTTCTGGAATTGCGGCTCCAGAAGCGGCGCAAAGGGTTCACCCTTGAAGAGGTGATCACGCGAAATTTTCACCGCGCCGCGCTGGCCCGGTGAAGTTGGTTTTATTTTAATGACGGCCATGATTATGCAGTCTCCCCACCGAGGTTCAGCTCTTGACCGGCCTGAAGGGTCACATAGGCCTTGCGGATGTTGTCCCGTCGGCCCACAGACTTGCCAAAGCGCTTGGTCTTGCCTTTTTGGTTGAGTACGGCCACTGCCTTGACGTTAACCTTGAACATCAATTCCACGGCGGCCTTGATTTCATGTTTGGTGGCGTCTTGCAGCACCTTGAAGGTCACGGAATTGGATTTTTCGGCGATCATCGTGGCCTTCTCGGACACGATGGGCGCAACCAGAACCTGCATCAGGCGGCCCTCATCGAATTTGGATTGGGTGTTCACGGCGCTCATGCGAACATCTCCTTGAGTTGATCCATGGCGGCCTTGGTCACCAGGACCTTTTTGTAATGAACCAGCGACAGCGGGTCGGCATAGCGGGGCTCAACCACCTGAATGCCCACCAGATTGCGCGATGCCAGGTACAGGTTCTCATCAACTTCGTCGGCAATCACCAGGACCGATTTGAGATTCATGGCCTTGAACTTGTCAGCCAGAACCTTTGTCTTGGGTGAATCGACGGTCAGTGAATCCACCACGGCCAGGCGACCTTCGCGTGCCAGCTGCGAAAAGAGCGAAGCCATGCCGGCGCGATACATTTTCTTGTTGATCTTGTGCGTGAAGTTTTCGTCAGGCATGTTCGGGAAAATGCGGCCGCCGCCACGCCACAGCGGGGAGGAAGTCATACCCGCGCGCGCGCGGCCAGTGCCTTTTTGCTTAAAGGGCTTCTTGGTCGAGTGGCGGACCTGCTCACGGTCTTTTTGGGCACGGGTACCCTGGCGGGCATTGGCCTGGAAGGCGACAACCACCTGGTGCACCAGGCTTTCGTTGTATTCGCGACCAAACACGGTGTCCGGAACATCCACCTTGGACGACGACAGACCCTGGTCATTCAGGAGTTCGACCTGCATCAGTTCGCTCCTTTCGCAGCGGTTGTAGGCTTGGCCTTGATCGCGGCGCGCACCGTGACAAAACCGCCCCTGGAACCAGGCACGGCACCACGGATCATCAGCAACTGACGAGCCTCGTCGATGAGCACGATGTTGAGGTTTTGCGTGGTGACGGTAGCGTCGCCCATGTGGCCCGTCATGCGTTTGCCGGGGAACACGCGGCCTGGATCTTGCGCCATGCCGATGGAGCCGGGAACGTTGTGCGAACGGCTGTTGCCGTGCGACGCGCGCTGGGACTTCATGTTGTGACGCTTGATGGTGCCGGCAAAGCCTTTACCAATGGAAGTTCCCTGCACGTCCACCAGTTGGCCCACCGCGAACACGTCGGCGGCGGGCACAACAGCGCCCGCAGCGTATTTACCCGCAACATTGGCCGCCACGCGGAATTCTTTCAGGATTTCACCGGCTTCCACGCCTGCTTTTGCAAGGTGACCAGCGTCCGGCTTGGTCACGCGCGACGCCTTGCGCACACCAAATGCCACTTGAAGGGCATCGTAGCCGTCATTCGCTTCGGTTTTGACCTGGGTCACTCGGTTGTTGGACACATCAACCACTGTGACAGGAACGGTATCCCCATCATCAGTGAACAGACGCATCATGCCCACCTTGCGGCCCAGCAACCCTAGGGAGTTGCTCAGACTCATTTTTTTTCTCCGTAACTTTCACCGCCACGACTTCAATTGGCCGTGGACGTTTGGATGTGAAAGACTGTTAATAAAACCACCCGGTCAATGCTTGGCATTTTCAGGATGGTCTGTGAGTATAGTGCAGATTGCCAAAGTTGGCAAACCGGCACCTGTACCCACGATTTGCGGCTTCTACTCTTGCAAAAGCCCCGGTTGAACTTACTGCAGCTTGATTTCCACGTCGACACCGGCGGGCAGATCGAGCTTCATCAACGCGTCAACGGTTTTATCCGTGGGGTCGATGATGTCCATCAGACGTTGGTGGGTGCGTATCTCAAGCTGGTCACGACTCGTCTTGTTGACGTGCGGTGAACGCAGAATGTCGAACCGCTTCATGCGGGTTGGCAGAGGCACAGGGCCCCTGACAATCGCGCCGGTACGCTTGGCAGTATCGACGATCTCTGCTGCCGACTGATCTATGAGTTTGTAGTCAAACGCCTTCAGGCGAATACGGATCTTTTGCTTGGTGGCCATGAGAATTCCTTTGGTTAAGCGATTATCTTGGCCACCACGCCCGCGCCCACGGTGCGCCCGCCTTCGCGGATGGCAAAGCGCAGGCCTTCTTCCATGGCGATCGGGTTGATCAGCTTGACCGTGATCGACACGTTGTCGCCGGGCATCACCATCTCCTTGCCTTCTGGCAGCTCGATCGCGCCGGTCACGTCCGTCGTGCGAAAGTAGAACTGGGGACGGTAGTTGTTGAAGAAGGGCGTGTGGCGGCCGCCTTCGTCCTTGCTCAGCACGTAGATCTCGCCAGTGAAGTGCGTGTGCGGCTTGATCGAGCCGGGCTTGCACAGCACCTGGCCGCGCTCGACGTCCTCGCGCTTGGTGCCGCGCAGCAAGATGCCGACGTTGTCGCCGGCCTGGCCCTGGTCGAGCAGCTTCCTGAACATTTCCACGCCGGTGCAGGTGGTCTTGACGGTGTCCTTGATGCCGACGATTTCAATTTCCTCGCCGACCTTGATCACGCCGCGCTCGATCCGTCCGGTCACGACGGTGCCGCGCCCGGAGATGGAGAAGACGTCTTCGACGGGCATCAGGAAGGCGCCGTCCACGGCGCGCTCGGGCAGGGGAATGTAGCTGTCCAGGGCGTCGGCCAGCTTCATGATGGAGCCTTCGCCAAGTTCGCCCTTGTCGCCTTCTATGGCAAGCTTGGCGCTGCCGTGGATGATTGGGGTCTTGTCGCCGGGAAAGTCGTATTTGTCGAGCAGCTCGCGCACTTCCATCTCGACGAGCTCGAGCAGCTCGGCATCGTCGACCATGTCGCACTTGTTGAGGTAAACAATGATGTAGGGCACGCCGACCTGGCGGGCCAGCAGGATGTGCTCGCGGGTCTGGGGCATGGGGCCGTCGGCGGCGGAGACGACCAGTATGGCGCCGTCCATCTGGGCTGCGCCGGTGATCATGTTCTTGACGTAGTCGGCGTGGCCGGGGCAGTCGACGTGGGCGTAGTGGCGGTTGGCCGTCTCGTACTCGACGTGCGAGGTGTTGATGGTGATGCCGCGCGCTTTTTCTTCGGGCGCGTTGTCAATCTGGTCGTAGCCTTTGGCTTCGCCACCAAATTTGGCCGCCAGCACGGTGGCAATGGCCGCCGTCAGCGTGGTCTTGCCGTGGTCCACGTGGCCAATGGTGCCGACGTTGACGTGCGGCTTGGTGCGTGCATATTTCTCTTTTGCCATTTCT
>JAHFQQ010000002.1 GCA_023259235.1 Polaromonas sp.
CAGCCCTGTCGGCGCGCTTGAACTGGCCGCTGTCCATCGCCGCGCGCAGCTTCATTACTTCAGAGGCGGATTGCGTAAAGTTGACATACATGGGGTTGATTTGCTGGATCACGGCAAGCTGGGTAACCTCCCCCTGGCCAACCAGTGCGCCCTCCGTAACCAGCGCACGGCCAATGCGGCCTGAAATTGGCGCAGTGACCGAGGCATAGCCCAGATTGATGTCAGCCGTTTGTACATTCGCCCTGCCTACGGCTACGTCGGCTTCGGCCTGCTTTTGCGCCGCCACGGCATTGGCGTATTCCTGCTTGCTGACTGCATTGGCTTCAACCAGCGGCTTGTAACGCTCCGCCAGCCCCTTGGCCTGTGCCAGGTTGGCTTCAGCGCGAGCCTGACCGGCCTTGGCGCTGGCGACCGCAGCGGCGTAGGGAGCGGCGTCGATGCTGAACAGCAGTTGCTCCGCCTTCACGTCACTGCCTTCGCGAAATAGCCTTTTTTGCAAAATCCCGGCGGCCCGTGCCCTGACCTGAGCGACGCGCGAGGCTTCAAGACGGCCCGGCAATTCAGTCACAAGACCGACATTGCCCTGCGTCACGGTGACCACGCCGACTTCGGTTGGTGGTGGCGCTGCGCCACCCTGCAAATTTTCACGTTTGCCGCATCCAGCCAAAGCCAAAGAAAGTGCAGCAACCACAACCAGCGGCAAAACGTAGGCGGAATCGGAAATCCTGCCAGTCTGAAGAAAACGGGAAACAGGCATGTTGACCCTGAAATTTTTTTAAATGAAGCATAAACAAGCCACGCGACGTCGACGATTGTGGCAAGAACGAAGCGCCAAAGGGCGTAAGAATAATGGCTTTTATGGAATTTGAAGTTTACATGAATGGCACGTGCCCTGTCGTCTCCCACACGTGGCCACGAATCCCGGTTTTACGGCGAGCCCGGGCGTACGGAACCTGTCAACCAGCGATAGGGCTTGGGTCGTCGTCTGCGCATTCGCGGCTCGCCCAGGATGCTTTCGGTCGTCTTGAAATTGGGCAGGATGCCGTCAATGCCCTCTTTGCCGCTTGGGGTTTCCCAATGGTCAGGAAGCCACTATTGCACCCGGCAGCATTACAGAACAGGACTAATGAAGATGCCGCGGCTTGCGGCCGCCGCCGTGGCCTGATCCGCCTTGCGCCCCGCCAAAACCACGCGGTGGCCTGCCAAGTTGCATGGAATTGACCAGCGCATCGAACCGGCGCTCAAACAGCTTGTCAATAGCCGCGACAACTTCACCAAGCTCGGAAGCATCAAAATGCCGCTCCATAAGACCGATCATGTCTTGCACCAGCAGGTCGCGCTGAACCTGCATGATCGCAGCCGGCGTGGGGCCGACAAAGTACATGGCGAAGTCGTCGCGTGCCTCGTCGTCATTCGAGCCCTCTTACTCCTCGTTAAAGTCAGAATCGTAGAAGGTCACTTCAATGGGCGCACCGATCTCGGCCAGCTCATTGAGCCCCATGCACATTTCATCGAGTGCCTGGCGGAAATCTTCATCTCCCGGCACCGTCCAGCACATCTGCAGCAAATGCTTGTGAGCATCGAACTGGATGCCGGGTTCTTCTTCATAAACACTTGCAGCACCGGCAGCCAGTGATTTTGAGCCCGCATACTTCCACAGCGGCTTGAGAGCCTCCTGCAATTGCTCAAAACTGACAGTGGCACGCAAGGGCACTTCGCCATGCACATGAATTTCAAATGGGGTGTTGTAGCGAGTCATGGAATTTATCTTACCCAGTTTTCAAGGGGCCAGCCGACACGTGCTTGAGCGCCAGTGGTGCCTGAGACCGGGATCGAACCGGTACGCCCCTTATGCAGGAAGCGGCGGATTTTAAGTCCGCTGTGTCTACCTATTTCACCACTCAGGCCCGAGCGCGCGCAGGGATTGTGTATTGTCAAACAAAAAAAGCCCCGTGGCAGGGGCTGGTCGCAATGATTTTACTGGAGGCGCGGCCCGGAGTCGAACCGGGCTAGCCGGATTTGCAATCCGGTACATAACCGCTTTGTTACCGCGCCATGTCCTGTCTGATCCAACGAAAAAGGACAGCACTTCTGAAGTGCTGCCCTTTGAATTGGAGCGGGAGAAGAGTCTCGAACTCTCGACCTCAACCTTGGCAAGGTTGCGCTCTACCAACTGAGCTACTCCCGCGTTTACAGCCTCGTATTGTAGCGTAATTTTTCATGCTTTTTCAACACAGCAAAAACCCGATTCAGTGTTTCACCGCATCGGCTACTGCCGCCGCTGCAGCCGGCGCAACAGCAGCGCCGGACAGAGCCACCACAGGCGCTTCATCGGGCAGTGCAATGGGCTGGCGCTCCAGCGCCACCTGCAGCACCTGATCTATCCATTTCACCGGAACGATCTCAAGGCCACTCTTCACGTTATCGGGAATCTCCTGCAGGTCTTTGGCATTTTCCTCGGGAATCAACACCGTCTTGATGCCGCCACGCAAGGCAGCCAGCAGTTTTTCCTTCAGGCCGCCAATGGCTGTCACCTCGCCGCGCAGGGTGATCTCACCGGTCATGGCTACATCGCCGCGCACCGGAATCCCGGTCAGGGCCGAAACAAACGCGGTGGTCATGGCAGCACCGGCGCTCGGGCCATCTTTCGGCGTGGCACCATCGGGCACGTGAATGTGGATATCACGTTTTTCAAACAGTTCATCCTTGATGCCCAGACGCCTTGCGCGACTGCGCACCACCGTACGGGCTGCCTCGACGGATTCCTTCATGACATCGCCGAGTGAACCGGTACGCGTGATCACGCCTTTGCCAGGCATGACGGCGGCCTCGATTGTCAGCAAATCACCGCCGACTTCCGTCCACGCCAGGCCGACGACCTGGCCGACCTGGTTTTGCTGCTCCGCCCGGCCATAATTGAATTTGCGTACGCCCAAAAAATCGTTGAGGTTGTCTGCGGTGACCACCACTTTGGGTGTCATTTTCTTGAGCTGGATGCCTTTGACTACCTTGCGGCAGATTTTGGAAAGATCACGCTCCAGTGAACGCACACCGGCTTCGCGCGTGTAATAACGCACGATGTCACACACCGCCTGCTCGGTGATTTCGAGTTCATCCGCCTTGACGCCATTGTTCTTCATCTGCTTGGGCAGCAGATAACGCATGGCAATGTTGATTTTTTCGTCCTCTGTGTAGCCCGAAAGACGTATTACCTCCATGCGATCGAGCAGGGCTGATGGAATATTCATCGAGTTCGATGTGGCAACGAACATCACGTCGCTCAAGTCGAAATCAACTTCGACATAGTGGTCGCCGAAGGTGTGGTTCTGCTCCGGATCAAGCACTTCAAGCAACGCGCTTGAGGGATCGCCACGGAAGTCAGTGCCCAGCTTGTCGATCTCATCGAGCAAAAACAACGGATTGCGCGTGCCCACCTTGGCCAGACTCTGCAACACCTTGCCCGGCAGGGCGCCGATGTAGGTGCGGCGGTGGCCGCGAATTTCCGCCTCGTCACGCATGCCCCCCAGAGCCACACGCACATACTTGCGCCCTGTTGCCTTGGCAATCGACTGTCCCAGCGATGTTTTTCCGACGCCCGGGGGCCCTACGAGGCAAAGAATCGGGCCCTTGAGTTTGTCAACCCGCTGCTGCACCGCGAGGTATTCAACAATCCGGTCCTTGACTTTTTCCAGGCCGTAATGGTCCTCATTGAGCACATCTTCGGCATGAACCAGATCGTGCTTGATCTTGGTCTTCTTGCTCCAGGGCAAGCCCGTCAGGACATCAATGTAGGTGCGCACCACCGTTGCCTCAGCCGACATGGGCGACATGAGTTTGAGTTTCTTGAGCTCGCTCTCGGCTTTTTTCCGGGCTTCCGGCGGCATTCTGGCGGCCTTGATCTTCTTTTCGATCTCGTCAACGTCGGCGCCGTCTTCACCCTCTCCCAATTCCTTCTGGATCGCTTTTACCTGTTCGTTGAGATAAAAGTCGCGCTGATTCTTTTCCATCTGGCGCTTGACGCGGCCACGGATTTTCTTGTCGACGTTGAGAATGTCGACCTCGCGCTCGAGTTGCTCATAAAGGTTTTCAAGGCGCGTCTTGACATTGTCGAGATCGAGGATGGCCTGCTTGGCATCGAGCTTGAGCGGCAGGTGGGCGGCAATCGTGTCCGCAAGGCGCCCCGCATCATCGATGCTTGAGATCGACGTCAGGATTTCCGGCGGAATTTTCTTGTTCAATTTGACGTAGTGGTCGAATTGCTGCATGACGGCGCGGCGCAGGGCTTCAATTTCGCTGCTGTTGTCGCTGCCAGCCACCACTGCCACCTCAACCGGCGTTACGTTGGCTGAAAAGTACAGTTCGCCTTCCTCGATTTTATTGACCCTGGCGCGCTGCTGCCCTTCAACCAGCACCTTGACAGTGCCATCAGGCAGTTTGAGCATCTGCAAAATGGTGGCGACGCAGCCTACCTCGAACATATCCTCGACCGAGGGCTCGTCCTTGGCCGCGGTTTTTTGGGCTACCAGCATGATCCGGCGCTCTGCCTCCATGGCCGATTCGAGCGCCTTGATGCTCTTGGGGCGTCCCACAAAGAGTGGAATCACCATATGCGGAAAGACCACCACGTCGCGCAGCGGCAGCAGCGGCAGATCGACGGGCGTGGAAGGAAGGAAAGTTTGTCCGGACATATAAACCTTAAACGTTAGACTGAAACGCAAAGACCCGTTTCAGGGCCAGGCGAAACACCATTCACCCTGAGGTGGGGCGAACGCAGCTCTTTTCAAGCACACTTGTCCGGGCCGGCCTCATCGGGCATTCAGGCTTTCTTTGCCGTTTCGCGGTACACCAGCAACGGCGGCTTGTTTTCTTCAATCGTGGACTCATCCACGACCACCTTATCGACATTGCCTACGTTGGGCAAATCAAACATGGTATCGATCAACGCCTGCTCCAGAATCGAGCGCAAGCCGCGCGCACCGGTCTTGCGGGCCAGTGCCTTGCGTGCGATGGCTTTCAGCGCGGATGGCCGAATCTCCAGATCCACGCCCTCCATCGAGAGCAGTTTGCTGAACTGCTTGACCACCGCATTTTTTGGTTCGGTCAGAATTTGCACCAGGGCATCCTCGCTGAGTTCAGCCAATGTGGCAACGACCGGCATGCGGCCCACCAACTCCGGAATCAGGCCAAACTTGATCAGATCTTCGGGCTCAACTTCCTTGAAAGCTTCCGTCAAGGTACGCGCTTTCTTGCTCTTGACGGTAGCGCCAAATCCAATACCCGAGGCTTCAGTGCGGTTTTCGATCACCTTTTCCAATCCGGAAAAAGCCCCTCCGCAAATGAAAAGAATATTGGTGGTATCGACTTGCAGGAAATCCTGGTTCGGATGCTTGCGGCCTCCTTGCGGCGGCACTGAAGCCATCGTGCCTTCGATCAGCTTGAGCAATGCCTGCTGCACCCCTTCGCCCGACACGTCGCGGGTGATCGACGGATTATCGGACTTGCGGGAAATCTTGTCGATCTCGTCGATATAGACGATCCCCTGCTGGGCGCGCTCGACTTCATAGTTGCAGCTCTGCAGCAATTTCTGGATGATGTTTTCAACGTCTTCACCCACATACCCGGCTTCGGTCAAGGTGGTGGCATCCGCCATCACAAAAGGCACATTGAGTGTGCGCGCCAGCGTCTGGGCCAGCAACGTCTTGCCTGAGCCGGTAGGGCCGATCAGCAAAATGTTGCTCTTGGTCAGTTCGACATCGTCCTTTTTGGCATGTTCCTTGTGGCGCAGGCGTTTGTAGTGGTTGTACACGGCAACCGCCAGCGTGCGCTTGGCCGATTCCTGGCCAATTACATAGCCATCAAGGGCTGCCTTGACTTCGGCCGGAGTCGGCAAGTCGCCGCGGGTTTCGGCTACATCGATACCAGCGGGCAACTCGTCGCGGATGATCTCGTTGCACAGATCGATGCACTCATCGCAAATAAAAACCGATGGGCCGGCGATCAGTTTCTTGACTTCGTGCTGACTTTTACCGCAGAAAGAGCAGTACAAAGTCTTTTCGCTTGAGGAGCCTTTTTTCTCGGCCATGGGTGGAGCGCCTTTAAGATGGCTTGGATGAATTGTTATCCAATGATAACCAATAGGAAAACGGCGTTTTCCATTACAGAAAACGCCGCTTTCGACCTGCAACCCGAAGTTTTTTCAGGAACGCCTGGAAATAACCTGATCCACCACTCCGTAGGCCTTGGCCTCGTCGGCAAACATGAAATAGTCACGCTCGGTGTCGCGTTCAATTTTTTCGACGGTCTGGCCCGTATTGGCAGCCAGGATTCGATTGAGCTGATCGCGCGTTTTCAGAATGTCACGAGCGTGAATTTCGATATCGCTTGCCTGGCCCTGGGCGCCGCCAGACGGCTGGTGAATCATCACACGCGAATTGGGTAGCGTAAAGCGCTTGCCCTTTACGCCCGCTGACAGCAAAAACGCGCCCATGCTGGCTGCCATGCCGACGCAAAGCGTGGAAACGTCCGGCTTGATGAACTGCATGGTGTCATAAATTGCCATGCCAGCCGTCACGGAACCACCCGGCGAGTTGATGTAAAAGGAAATATCCTTGTCGGGATTCTCGCTTTCCAGGAACAACAGCTGCGCCACCACAAGATTGGCCGTCTGGTCATTAACCGGGCCAACCAGGAAAATTACGCGCTCCTTGAGCAAGCGCGAATAAATGTCGTAAGAGCGCTCACCGCGACCGGACTGTTCGATCACCATGGGCACCATGCCCAGGCCCTGCGTATCCTGCGCACCGGCCTGTAGCCGGCCGTAGCCATCCCCATAAATACTGTCTCGAGGCATCATGTTTTCTCCAGAGATGTTTGTACTGTAACCAAAATGAAATGGGGCCTGCGCCACGAAGCACAAGCCCCAAGGCCGGAAGAAGCCGCGCGGGTTTCAGTTCTGGCTCATCAGGTCGTCAAACGAAATGGCTTTGTCCACTACCCTGGCCTTGCTCAAAACGAACTCGGTCACGTTGTTTTCAATCACAATGGCCTCCACTTCCGCCATGCGCCGCTTGTCACTCAGGTACCAGCGCACCACATCCTGCGGCTTTTCATAGCTGGCCGCGAGCTCTTCAATATGGGCCTTGATCTGTTCGGGTTTGGCTTGCAGCTCGTTGGCGCGCACAAGTTCAGCGACCACCAGGCCCAGGCGCACCCGCTTTTCCGCTTGCGGCCGGAACAGGTCATCAGGAATCGGAGCCTTGTCCGCGTCCTTGATGCCGCGCTGCTTCAGGTCTGCGCGGGCACCTTCGATCATGCTGTCCACTTCGGCCTGCACACTCGACTTGGGCAAATCAAGCTCGGCATTGGCAACCAGCGCATCCATCACGGCGTTCTTGTTTCGGGCCAACAGGCGGAATTTGACCTCGCGTTCGAGGTTTTTCCTGATGTCGGCGCGCAGCCCTTCCACCGTTTCATCGGCAATACCCAGCGACTTGGCCAGCGCTTCGTTGACTTCAGGCAGGTGTGCTGCCTCGATTTTCTTCACCGTCACCAGAAAATCCGCCTGTTTGCCGGCCACTTCCTTGCCGTGATAATCGGCGGGGAAGTTCAGCGGGAAGGTTTTGCTTTCACCACTTTTCATGCCGCGCACGGCATCCTCGAATTCCTTGAGCATCTGGCCCTCGCCCACCAGGAACTGGAACCCTTCGGCTTTGCCGCCAGCGAAGGGTTCGCCGTCGATCTTGCCTTCAAAGTCGATGGTCACGCGGTCCCCTTCCTGGGCCGGAGCATCTGCGGCACGCTGGGCGAAAGTGCGGCGCTGCTTGCGCAGGATGTCCAGGGTCTTGTCGATTGCCGCATCGCTCACCTCGGCGCTGACCTTTTCGACTTCAGCGCCCGCCAGATCGGCAATCTTGACTTCGGGATAGACCTCGAAAACCGCATCAAAAGTCAGTTCCCCCTCGGGCGCGCCCTCCTTTTCGTTGATGCTGGGCTGACCCGCAACGCGCAGCTTCGCCTCATTGGCCGCGGCGGCAAACGCTTCACCCACCTTGTCGTTCATGACCTCGTAATGCACCGAGTATCCGTAGCGCTGGGTAACGACGCTCATGGGAACTTTCCCGGGTCGAAAGCCGTCCATTTTTACGGTGCGCGCCAGACGTTTCAGACGGCTATCAACTTCCGACTGGATGATATTGAGGGGTAGCGTCAGCGTCAATTTGCGCTCGAGCTTTTCAAGAGTTTCAACAGTCACGGCCATGATGGTTTCCTAAAGTCAAAAATAGTCGAATCAGGGCTTGCACCTGATATGCTGCGGTAAATCAGCAACTCCGCAGAGTTCCCGGAGCAACGCTTGTTGCCCGCAAAATCCCCGGGTTGGTGCGCGGGGGGGGACTCGAACCCCCACACCATTGCTGGCGTCAGGACCTAAACCTGGTGCGTCTACCAATTTCGCCACCCGCGCGCCTGAAAAAACAACGGGAACCCGAACATATTCAGAATTCCCGTTTGAAATCGATCAACATTCTATTTTAGCCTGTATCCAACACGCCCAAGGAAATTGAGACATCCGGGGTTTTGAGACATTGTCACCACGCAGGTACAGAGGGCGTGACCTGCCCCCTCCCAGTCGTACCAACATAAATTCCAGGAAGTCCGTCACCAGGATATTGTTATTGACTAACTGGTTAGTGATTTGTTGCAGACGAGAAAGCTCGTCAAGCGACAATGCACCGCATGCCGCAAAACCTCTCCTCACCCGCATCCCGCAGCCCTGGTGAGGCGGACCTGCTCAAGGGAATCCGCCACTACGAGAACTTTCCGGTGGCATCCGTGCTCTGCCTGCCGCGCCTGCGCCCGGCCATTGCCGCCATCTACTGGTTTGCCCGCACCGCCGACGACATCGCCGACGAGGGTGATGCCACCCCATCCGCGCGGCTGAGCGATCTGGCGGCCTACCGCTCCGACCTGATGGCGGTGGCCAGCGGCCGGCCGTTCTCGCCGCGCTGGGCCGCCGTGTTTGAGCGTCTGGGCCCGACGATCACGCAGTTCAGCCTGCCCGTGAATTTGCTGACCGATCTGCTCAGTGCATTCGAGCAGGACGTGGTCAAACAGCGCTACGCCAACGAGGCCGAACTGCTGGACTACTGCCGCCGTTCGGCCAATCCGGTGGGCCGATTGCTGCTGCACCTCTACGGTATTGAAGACGCACGCTCGCTGCGGCAAAGCGATTGCATCTGCACCGCCCTGCAACTCATCAACTTCTGGCAAGACCTGAGCGTGGACATTACGCGCGGCCGGATTTATCTGCCTGCCGACGCCCGGCAGGCGCATGGCGTTGAAGAGGCGCAACTGCTAGCGCTGGAAAGCAACCTGAATACTATTAATTTGATAGCTTACTGCTCCCGTTCTGGAAGGGCAACCATGCTAAAAGGCTCACAACTTGCGAAAGATGTGCCGGGTCGCGCCGGTTGGGAATTGCGGCTGGTGGTGCAGGGAGGCCTGCGCATACTCGACAAGATCGAGGCGCTGAACTTCAACACCCTGCAGCAACGGCCCAAGCTCAACGCCTGGGATGTGATGGTCATGGGTTGGCGCGCTTTATTTATGTGATGGACAATAGGCGACCATGGCGCTGCCCGCTCAGCACCTTGCACGAACCCGTTAGTGGATTACTTTAGAAATAATTGATGGGAACCATGACCAGAGGCTGTCGGCCGAGCTTGGCACCCTATTGGCAACCACGCCTGGCACTCCTCCACATCGAAACGTTCGCTGTTGCCGACGCCAACGGAGCTATTGATGAAGCAAAGGCAGATCGGCTCCAGCCCGTAACAAACGATTTTCCGTTGCTGCGGTGATCGCGCATGGCACTTGGCTGGCAACGGCAAAAGCAAGCTCTGGACAGCACCCAATCGCGACACCTTCCATTCACTTGAACCCCCTGATTTGCTGCCACTTGGAGTAGTCTTTACCATCGCCGCGACGCGCGAATCACTGTCCGGATTCCGAGAATGCGGAGCAGTCAGTATCAGTCTTCAAAGAAACCCAGATTTCATGCGCCTTGCAATTCGATACTGCCCACGCCGTCGCAACACTCAGCGATAACCAATTTATTTTGTTCGACACTTAACCGCACACTACTGAATCGCCCCGGGGCGATTCAGAATTTAACCATCAGCTAAGGGGTTCATTTTTCGGGAGCAAGGTCAATTTGAGACGAGATGATTTGGAGCAAACCTTTGGTAGCTGCGCGCTCGTTCAGGATTCAGCTCTGGAGAATCTTTCCCAAGCGGATGGTGAGTTGCGCTGCATCGCATTCGCCTGGCCCATTAACAGACTTGCCAACGCCCAGATAGCGCTCAGCGACCGTCCGATCGCCCAGCAATTCCTGACCCGTCCCCTCCAGCACCACTCGGCCTGTTTCCAACACATAGCCACGGTCGGCAATGGCCAGACTCTGCCGCGCGTTCTGCTCCGAGAGCAGGATCGCCATACCCTGCGCGCGCAGGCTTGCGACCAAGCGAAAAATATCGGTTACCAGCAGAGGCGACAGCCCGAGAGAGGGTTCATCGAGAAGCAAAAGGCGCGGCCGCGACATCAGACCGCGGGCGATGGCAAGGATCTGCTGTTGCCCGCCCGACAAATGGCCCGCAGGCTGGCGTAGTCGCTCTCCCAGCGCCGGGAAGCGCGCATACATCTCTGCCAGCCGTCGGGACGATTCTTCCTCGCCCAGGCGCCGATGCGCGTTACCACCCAGCCAAAGGTTTTCCTCTATCGACAAGCCGGCAAACACTTGTCGGCCCTCTGGGACGTGAGCAAGGCCGCGCCTTACACGCTGACGTGTCGGCAACTGCTCGATGCGCTCACCGTTGAAGAGGATTTCCCCGCTCCGGACCTCTAGCAGCCCGGAGATCGCCTTGAGCAAGGTAGACTTGCCGGCACCATTGGCGCCGATCAAGGCGACAATCTCGCCGGCTTTCACGACCAGCCCGGCGTCATGCACTACGGCGTCTGCGCCATAGCCTGTCGTGAGTCGGCGCACTTCGAGCATCAAACAGCCTCTGCATCCTGGCCGATATAGGCCTCGATGACTCGGGCATCGGACTGCATTTGCGCGGGTGTCCCGCTCGCCAGGACCGTGCCTGCATCAAGCACGACCACCTGGTCAGCCACATCCATCACCAGCGACATGTTGTGTTCGACTATAACGACGGTGATGTCGTTGGCGCGCACCGCACGGAGCAGAGCGGCGAGTTCGGCGGTTTCGCTGTCGTTAAGTCCTGCCGCAGGCTCGTCCAGAAGCAGCAGCCGCGGTCGAGCCATCAGGGCGCGCACGACTTCCAGCAGTTTCTGCGCGCCCATCGGGAGTTCGGCGGCAGAGATTTCGCAGTGTGGCGCGAGGCCGACCAGTTCGAGCAACGCTTTGGCGCGGGCGATGAGCACGCGCTCTTCGCGTCGCGCCGAAGCAAGCCACAGCATTTGCTGCATTGGCCCGTTGCGCACCTGCAGGTGCCCGCCGATGAGAGCGTTTTCGAGCGTCGTCATGCCGGGAAAAATGCGCGCGCTCTGGAACGTTCGCACCAGCCCCAGCGCGGCAATGCGCTCCGGCGCGAGGTGTTTGAGCGACTTACCGTAGAACCGCACTTCGCCCGCGTCTGGTTGAAAAAAATTGGTAATGAGGTTAAACACTGTCGTCTTGCCGGCCCCGTTCGGGCCAATTAGCGCGGTCACGCTACCCTGCGGCACGGCAAAGGAGACATCGTCGACAGCGCGCAGACCGCCGAAGGTCTTGCCCAGGCCCGCAACTTCGAGAGCGGACGCGCTCACGGCATCCCTCCGGCCACCTGTGCCTGTGTTGCAGGCGCCATGCGAGCGCCGACTAGGCGGCTAAAGCGGTGGACTATCGCCCCGTAAACCCCACCGGGAAGATAACGCACGGCCAGAACCAGCAGCGCGCCCGTGGCGAAGGTTTTGTACGCGGCAAGCGGTTGGATGATCGTCGGCAGCAGCGTGAGCAGCGCAGCGCCGAGAAGCGGCCCGACCAAGGTGCCCTCGCCGCCCAGGACGAGCATCGCGAGTAATCCCAACGAAAGCGGCGTACCGACCATGTCCGGCGACAGAAAATGGAAATAAAAGGCGTACAGGCTGCCCGCAAGCGAGGCGAGCGCCGCGCTGATGGAGAGTGCGATCAGTTTGTAGCGGGCGACGTTGATACCCAGTGCGCTGGCCGCAGTCTGGTCGGTGCGCACTGCCTGGAGCGCCCGCCCGAAGCCAGAACGTACGCCGCCCAGCAACAAAAGCACCAGGACGACAATCAACGCAATGAGGAAGTAGTACATTTTCGTCGTCGTGTCGAAGATCAGCGACCCGATCGAAAAGGACGGAACGCCAACGAGGCCCGAGGGGCCGCCGGTGATGTCAGTGAGGCCGACCGCGAACGAATCCACCAGCAGGCCGAAAGCGAGCGTGCCTAGAGCGAGGTAACTGCCACGCAGGCGCATCGTGAACAACGAGAGCACAGTCGCGCAGGCGACCGAGAGCAGCATTCCGGCTATGGTCCCCGCCAGCGGCGACCAGCCGTAGCGGGTGGCGAGTATCGCGGCGGCATAGCCGCCGATCGCCATGAATCCTGCCTGTCCCAGACTCACCTGGCCGGTGTAGCCCATCAGGATGTCCAGGCCGAGCAGTGCAATGAACAGAATGCAGGTAATGACGAGCGAACTCATCACGCTTACGGACGATATGAGACTGGGCAGCGCGACCAGCGCCAGCAAGGCTATTACCCCCAGAATTGCCGCTCTCCGACCTTGCAGGCGCACGATGGGCGGATAGATGCGGTGCTCCTCACGCACATCAGTGCGCCGCGCCAGGCCAGACGCGAATAATCCATTCGGCCGCCACAGCAGCACGACGAGCAGCAGCCCGAAGGCGAGGGAATTTGCGAACAGCGAGGAAACATAGCCGGCCGCGAGTTGCTCGACGACGCCAAGCAGCAGGCCGCCCACGACTGCGCCGACGAAAGAACCGAGCCCGCCGATCGCAACTGCGATGAAGCCGAAAATCGTGAAAAAGCGCCCGCTGTCGAATTGCAGTGACATGATCGGTCCGACCACTATGCCGCCCAAGCCGCCGATAAAGGCCGCGAGCACGAAAGTCGCCAAGGTCACCCGCGGTACGTCAATGCCCATCAGCCTGGCCGCTATCGGATTCTCGGCGCAGGCGCGTAGCGCCTTGCCGGCAGCGGTGCGCATCAGGAGAAACCACAAACCGAAAATGATTGCTGCTGTCACTCCCGCAATCCAGAAGCTCTGCGTGCCAACGTTCGCACCAAGCAGCCGGATTGGCGCTTCACCCGAGAACGACGGCAGTGAATAGGGCTGACTGCCCCAGACCACAAGTGCAAGACCCTCCAGCAAGGTAAGCAGCCCTACGGTCATGATTAACATGCTGCTCATCGGCAGCCTGAATAGCGCGGGCACGAACACGGCAGCACCTATGGCAAGGCCGGCGAGCGCGGTAATCGCTGCCGCTCCCGCAGCGGCAAGCGCCACCGGCCAGCCGAAGCTCTCCTCAAGCGAATAGGTCAACAGCGCCCCCAGGATGCAGAATGCGCCCTGCGACAGGTTGATGGCGCCGGTAACCCGAAAGACCAGCGAGAAGCCCAGGGCAACAATGGCAAACACGCTGCCTTGCAGCAACCCGCCAATGGCGATCTGCATAGCGTATTCCATGGCCAGTTGTACCTATTTTGCGAGCGGGATGCCGGTTGGCTGACTCATGGTTTCCCATCTCTGCTTGGCGGCGTCCCAACGGGTCACGATGGCATTTTGCACGCTCAGTCCACGCTGCGGCACGCCGTCGAAGTCATACATGCCGTTGATGCCGGCATGGTTCTTAAGTTGTGCCAAATATTCGTGAACTTGCGCAGCACTTGCGTTCGGCGCGAGCTTGCGTAGCGCATCGATCAATAGCATAGCAGGACCCCAGGCGAGGTTCGCCGCCTCATCCGGCGCTGTGTTCTCGGCCCTGTACGCCGCATAAAACTCATCCTGCGCCTCCTTCACCTCGGGGGCGAGCTTCACGCTAGGATTCTGGAGAGCCCACAGGCCCACAGGGAAGTAGAGCTCCTTGGGCATGAAGGCTGCGTACTGTTTCATCTGGGTGTAGGTCATGTTGCCGTCGGTGGTGGCGACCGGCACATTCAGCCCGGCCTGGACGACGCCCTTGAAGATAGTGGCAATCGGCGCGCCCGTGCTCCAGGCAATAAACGCTTGCGGTTGCGCTGCCTTGACCCGCTCGATCTGCGCCGAGACACTCACGTCGGTCGGATTGAAGTGGACGCGTTCAACGAGTTTCATGTCCTTGTTCTCGGGCAACTTCAGGATATCGTCGATGCCGCGCTCGGCATCCTGGCCGCTGGCGTCAGTACTTGTGATGAGCGCAATGCGTGTCCAGCCCTTCAGGCGGAAATAGCGAATCAGAGCGTTCTCCAGGTCGTGAGTCGAGACGCTGGAAGTGAAAACGTAGCCGCCCTTTGGCGGATGGATTCCCGGGGACATGCAGTACATGACCGGGCCGTTCTGCACCAATGGCGCCACAGCATTGCACATGGCAACGATCGACGGCCCGATCATCACGGCCGGATGTGAAGCAAGCACCTGATTCGCCATCTGAAGCGCCGTCTGCGGATTGGACTGGTCGTCGAAATAATTAAACTGCAAAGAACGACCATGGATGCCGCCGCCCGCATTCACCGATTTCTGTACCAGCTCAAGGGCATGCTGCTCAGCTTTGCCGAGAAATGATGCGCCTCCCGTCTGCGGCAGGATCACGTTGATTTCATAATTCTCAGCGGAAGCGGGCGCCGCCGCGAGCATCGTGAATGAGGCAAAGAGTACGAGCATAAAGCCCACATTCGATTTCTTCCAACACTTACGCATTCCATGTCCCTCCTGTGGTTTCGACGAATTGTAAAAAATGTTGCGGATGGACCATCATCTAGACTATTAATCATTCGGAAAATATCAACCGCACACAAAGTGCGTACCGAATACTAAACTGGCTCTACGGAAAAGCAACGCGCTATTGCAGCGTGTATTGGAAATAAAAGTCCATAAGCCGGACTATTTGTCAGGTCAAAGCACAAGTTCATGCCTAACAGGCTGCTGAAATACCTCGCCCCAAGGTCTACCTTTGAGCCTGAATCGCCCCGGGAATGAACTGACGCCCAGAAGTTAGACAGTTGCGAAACAGCTAATCATGCGGTATTGTCGGCGCCGATTGAATATTGAGCCACCCTGCCGATCCAATAATGAGCCAGGGCGGGTTGCCAATTCTTGAATCAGCAACTGTGGATAAGTGTACTCAATAGCTGGTTTTTACTTGTGTCTCCTTGTCTTTGATCGTGAGCAGGGGGAAAGGAGCGAAGGGCGTAGCCCGTAGCGGATTTCCCCCTGCTTGTGGCGCTTCAGAACGGCTCGTCGGGCGCCGCTGCTGTTGGCACCGCTTTACTGCCTTTGCGCTCGCTTTCCCTGGCCTTGATGCGCGTCTTCGCAGCCATGGTGCTGTGCCTGAACCGGTAGGACTCGTTGCCCGTCTCCACGATGTGGCAGTGGTGAGTCAGTCGGTCCAGCAGCGCCGTGGTCATCTTGGCATCTCCAAACACCGCCGACCATTCCGAGAAGCTCAGGTTGGTGGTGATCACCACGCTGGTGTGCTCGTACAGCTTGGAGAGCAGGTGAAACAGCAAGGCGCCACCGGCTTGACTAAAGGGCAAATAGCCCAGCTCGTCCAGGATCACCAGGTCCATGAGCATCAGTGCCAGCGCAATGCGTCCGGCTTTGCCCTCGCGCTTTTCTTTCTCTAATTCATTGACCAAATCGACCGTGGAATAAAAGCGTACCCGCTTACCCTTTGCTGCAATACCAGCCACCCCAATGGCCGTGGCCAAATGCGTCTTGCCAGTACCCGGCCCACCAATGAGCACGGCGTTTTGCGCCGTGTCGGTGAACTCTAGCGTACTCAATTGCTTGACCAGTTTTTGATCCACTTTGGCGGCCTCGAAGTCAAAGCCCACCAGGTCACGGTGCAGCGGGAACTTGGCCGCTTTCATCTGGTGGCGCACCGATGCAAGGGCCCGCTGTGCGTGTTCGGCTTGCAGCAAGTGTTCGATCAACCAACGCAAGGTTTGTATGCCCACATCGGTTTGCTTACCCTCGTGTGTTGTCAGCTCATCCCATGCCCCGGCCATGCCATGCAGGCGCAGCTCTTTGAGCTCGGTCGTGATATCACGCATGGGGCACCTCCACCATGGCGTCACCGCGCAGGCTGTCGTAGCGCCCCGTATTGGCCACTGGCGCCTCCTGCAAAAGCAAATTGCTCTCAAACGCGTCAGCACATCGGTGAGATAGGCCATCGGTTCGATGTTGTTCATCTTGGCCGTCTGAATCAAACTCATGATGTCGGCGGCGCGCGCGCCTGCGGCCAGGCTGCCACTGAAGAGCCAATTCTTGCGCCCCAGCGCCCATGGCCGAATCTGGTTCTCGATGCGGTTGTTGGCGTCGCCCGCACCCGACGCAAACAAGGCCTTATACCCCCCGTAATCGTCCACCACCAGGTGACCACTCCAACGCTTTATCTTGGGCGGATCATCGACCTTTTGATTGATCCGACGCCTTGGAGGCTCAAACTGCAGGAAGTCCCTGGCATGCGCACCACTGCGCCCCTCCTTGATCTGGTACACCACCGCGTCAACGGTTTCATGTGCGCCCGTGGCATAGGCCCAGATTTAGCCACGCGTCTTCTCGCCCTTGCGCGCCAGTATCGTGATGGGAGACTCGTCGGCATGCAGCACCTGGGCTCGCAATAATTGGGTCTTGAGCGCCTGTGCAATCGGTGCCAGCGCAGCCCCGCAGGCGCCCACCCAATCGGCCAGGGTCGAACTGCTGAGTTGAATACCGGCACGCTCGTAAATCTCACCCTGGCGGTACAGCGGCAAATGGTCGTCATACTTGGCGATCAGCACCTGGGCCAGCAAGCGCGCCGTGGGGATGCCTCCATCGATGATCTGCGTGGCAACAGCCTCTTGGCGCAGATGGGCGCAGCACTTGCAGGCCCACACGCCACGGATGTGGCGCTCCACCCGGAACTCGCCTGGCACATAGTCCAGCCGCTCAGAGACGTCCTGGCTGATGCGGCTTAATGGATTGCCGCAGCCACAGGTGGTGTTCTCTGGCTCATGGGCAATGTCCACGCGGGCAAAGTTGGCGGGCAGTGGCTGGCGCGTGGGACGAGCCTTGGGCGTAGCAGGCGTGGTTTTGATGCCCAGTTGGGCCAACTGCTGCATGGCCGCACCCAGGTCCTCTGCATTGGCCTCCTCAAACAGCTTGGCTTGCACGGCGTCCATGGCTTCGGTCTTGGCACCAAAGCGCAGGTGGCGCAGCAGGCGAATCTCCACAGTGAGGGCGTCAATCCTGGCTTGACGCAGTTGGAGTTCGGATTGCAGTTGGGATTCGTGATGGGTGCTGTGTTTTGCATCCTGCGCAATGCGCTCCATGAGGCTTTTCGCCAGCGTGCGCAGAGTGCTTGGGTCCATGCCATCAAGGGCGCTGACGTCATGCGACACAGTGGCTGCAAATGGTGTGGATGAAGGCTCCAAGGGCATGCGAGCAATTGTGCAAAACACCAAGAGAAAGGGCAATTGGTGGATGCACCAATTGCCCTTGTTTGCTCTGTATTGACGTGTTGTTTTACGTCATGGATAACAATGACCTCGCTTGCAGCTCTCAAGGGTTGACATTCCATCCTTGTCAAGTTTGCGCCGCCAGACTATGACCTGGTTGGAATTGCGGATGTCGTAGATCGCGGCCACCTGACGGCTCGAAAGCTATTCCCGTTCTTGGTGGGACAGCACCTACAGCTTGAATTGCGCGCTGTAGATGCTGTGCTTGGGTCGCAAGCCGTCGATACCATGCAGCCGGTAGTGGCTCACCCAGGTGCGAACCTTCTCCTCGGACACCGACCAGCGCCGTGCCAGCAGCTTCGCTCCGCCGTCACCGGCCAAAAAGCTCTTGACTACCTTGAGCTTGAACGCCGTTTCGTACTTTGCCATGAAACCCCCTTGAAGTTCGTCCAACTTCTGGGGGTCAGTTCAAACCCGGGGCGATTCAAACTGCTGAATATCGTTGCCCGAATTCGCCGGGGTGATGGAGTCGCGTTCGGGGTTGAGAGTGGCCGCGCCCAGCGGTGACCTGTGACGATCAGCCACCGCGCCAGCGGTTTAGTTCAGCGTGCATTGCGCCGAGGTATGAGATTGTGCTTTAACCTGACAAATAGTCCGGCTTATGGACTTTTATTTCCAATACACGCTGCAATAGCGCCTTGCTTTTCTGTCAGAGCAGATTAGTATTAGGAAAAAAATTCATAGCGATGATGAATATTTCAAAATAATCAATGTATCCATAATATGGAATATTTTCTATGGTACTTGTGATTCATATTAACTAAAAGGTGGAGACAATGGCTATGTTGCGCACTACTGTGCTTGGATTGACGTTATCACTGTTTTGCTTGGGAGCCAGCGCTCAAGCCAACAAGCTTGGCGTCGCTGCCGAGCTGATACCTATTCGGGCCGGCGTCGTTAATTCGAGCAGCGATGCGGGTTTTTTCATCGCAGACAAAAAGGGGTATTTCCGCGACGAGGGATTGGCCGTTAGCTTCACGCCGTTCAACTCGGCAGCGAAGATGGTGGCGCCGCTTGGCGCGGGCCAACTGGACGTGGGCGGGGGATCAACGTCGGCAGGGCTTTACAACGCAATCGCGCGCGGCATCAATATCAAGATCGTCGCCGATAAGGGTTCAACGCCTCCAGGATATGGGTACCAGCCACTTCTGGTGCGCAAGGATCTGGTCGACAGCGGGCGCTTCAAGAGTTTGAAGGATTTGAAAGGCATGAAGATCGCAGGTAGCGCGCCGGGCAGCGCGTCGACGTCGACGCTTAACGAAATCCTGGAAAAGGCGGGACTCAAGACCGCCGACGTTGAGCGCGTTTACCTGGGATTTCCCCAGCACGTGATGGCTTTGCAGAACAAAGCGGTGGACGCAGCGTTGACCACCGAACCGTCCGCCACCATGGCAGTGCAAAGCGGCGCGGCGGTGCGGTTCATCGGCGACGATGAGGTCTATCCGAATCATCAGCTTGCCGTGGTGCTCTATTCGGGACCGTTCGCCCGGGAAAAGCCGGAGGCGGCTCGCCGCTTCATGCGCGCTTACCTGCGCGGCGTGCGCGACTATAACGACGCCTTGAAGGATGGCAAGCTTGCCGGGGCAAACGCTGCGGAGGTCATTTCTATTCTCACGGAAGATACACATATTAAGGATCCGGCCGTGTTCCGGGCCATGACGCCAAACGGCTGCAATCCGAACGGGCTCGTCAACATGTCCAGTCTGGAGAAGGACTTGCAGTTCTACAAGGAAGAGGGACTGATCAAGGGCCAGGTGAGCGTCACGCAGGCTGTGGACAATACATTCGTCGAGATGGCGTTAAAGGATCTAGGACCCTATCAGAGGAAGAGGGCTGACCAGTGAGTGACCTTTCAATGCAGAGCACGTTGGTGCAGAGCGGGGACTTGTCGACGAAAATCCGGATCAGTAACCTCAGCAAAGTATTCCAGACGCGGCGCGGGCCGTTCGTTGCCCTTGATAACGTGTCCATCGACATTCCGGTGGGCTGCTTCTTCACAATTGTCGGACCCAGCGGCTGTGGCAAGACAACTCTGTTACGGATATTGGGTGGACTCGAGGCGCCGTCGAGTGGCAGCTTCGAGATCGTGCATGCCGGCACGGACCGGCCGCAGAATTCGATGGTGTTCCAGGGCGACTCCCTCTTTCCGTGGATGACGGTTTGGCAAAACGCGGCATACGGACTAGCGATGCGGCATCGGCCTGCTGCCGAAATCCAGGAGATTGTCGGTCATTATCTTGCGAGAACCGGGCTGACGCACTTTGCCGATACATATCCGCACCAGTTGTCAGGCGGTATGCGCCAGCGCGTGTCGATTGCACGGGCCTTTGCTAACGATCCGGACATTTTGCTGATGGACGAACCGTTCTCTGCACTGGATGAGCAGAACAAGCTTCTGCTTCAGCACGAATTACTGCGCATCTGGGAAGAAACCCGCAAGACGGTTTTGTTCATCACTCACAGCGTGGATGAAGCGGTCACGCTCGGCGATCGCGTTATGGTGATGAGTGCACATCCGGGCAAGGCCAAGATGATCCTGGATGTGCCCTTTGAACGTCCACGCGACGTGCTTGAACTGCGGGCGCACCAAGAATACGGAGAGCTTGTGTACAAAATTTGGGGCGAGTTGCGCGGAGAAGTGCTGCGTGCCCGTGCCCAGGACGAGAAGGGAACACGGTCATGAATGTCGCAAAGAAGGCCCGGTTTGCTGAAGCACGGAGGAAATTATGGTCTGCCAGAAACCGTGATCGGCTCATCAGTGTTGCCTCTCCTGCAATACTGATCGCCCTGTGGGAGTTGTGCGCGCGCGTCGGCCTGCTCGATACCCGCTTCTTTCCCGCACCATCACAAGTGGGCGGTGTGCTGGTGACCCTAATTAAATCAGGAGAGCTGTGGACCAACACCGCAGCCAGTTTGATGCGGCTGTTTTGGGGCCTGTTACTGGGCGGTATCCCAGCGATCCTTCTGGGCATTGCCATGGGCTTGTATCGGCCCGTCCGTGCTGTGTTCGAGCCATTAGTGGACGCTACCTATCCCATTCCCAAGAGCGCGATCTTGCCACTGATATTGCTTATCTTCGGCTTGGGCGAAGCGTCGAAGATCGTGATGGTAGCTATCGGCGTGTTCTATCCGGTTTTGATCAACGCAGCGGCCGGAGTGATGGAGATACCCAAAATATATTTGGACGTTGGTCACAATTTCAAGGCCAGCCGGTGGCAGGTTTTTCGCACTATCGCCTTACCTGGTGCGTTGCCACTGATCATGACGGGGGTCAAGCTGGGCGTTGGACTGGGGTTGATCCTGATTGCGATTGCGGAAATGGTAGGGGCAAAAAGCGGTCTCGGGTTCATGATCTGGAACGCTTGGGAAATTCTCGAGGTGGAAAAAATGTATGTGGGCCTAATCGTTATAGCCCTGCTGGGATTTGTATTTTCACTTGCACTCACCGAGTTCGAACGTTGGTTGGTGCCATGGAAATTGGCCCGTTAGGAAATCATTTTTTATTATAAATTGCCGGGCTCTCGGAACTGTCTGGCAGCAACCCTAGGAGAAACTAAAGTGAATGACAATGCGATAAAGAAGGTGCTGAACGTCGCTGACGGGAAGTCGCGGCAGGATTGCCATATTGCGTACGAAGATCTGCGTGGATGGATCGCCGAGGCGGAGAAACTGGGCGAGCTGAAAGTGGTGAAAGGTGCATCATGGCAGCAGGAAATAGGCATGGCCGCAGATCTGGTGATGCACTCCGATACCGCGCCTTGTGTAGTCTTCGACGAAGTGCCGGGTTGCGAGAAGGGCCATCGCGTCCTTGTCAACTTCTTCGGCGGCAGCCGTAAAAACATGACGCTTGGATTTCCGGCCGAATACAGTCGTCTCGAGTTGTCCCAGGCGTTCCTGGAAGCCAATCTGCGTGGTATGGAGCCGATCCCGCACGAGATAGTTGAGGATGGCCCGATCTTTGAAAATATTCTGATGGGCGACGACATCGATATCACAAAATTCCCCACGCCGCAGTGGCATGCGCACGATGGTGGCCGCTACATCGGCACTGGCAGCTACAACATCACCAAGGATCCGGACGAAAACTGGCTCAATGCTGGCACCTACCGTGTCATGATCCATGACAAGAAGACTGTTGGCTACTACATCTCACCCGGCAAGCACGGCCGGATCCATCGTGACAAATACGAGGCGCTTGGCAAACCTATGCCGACCGCGATTGTGATTGGCGGCGATCCACTGACATTCCTCATGGCTTGCACCGAAGTGCCGTACGGCGTGAGTGAGTTCGATATCGTGGGGGCGTTGCGTGGCAGAGCGACAAAGATGGTACGCGGCAAGGTCACGGGTCTACCAATTCCCGCAAACGCCGAACTCGTGATCGAAGGCTACGTGCATCCGACCGCGCGCAGGAAGGAAGGGCCATTCGGCGAATGGACTGGTTATTACGCGAGCGACGTGCGGGAGGAGCCAATTCTTGAGATCAAGGCCATCTACCACCGCAACAATCCGATTATTCTTGGTTGTCCCCCGCTCTGCCCGCCGGACGAGATGGCCCGTTACCGAGCCGTTGTACGCTCTGCCCTGCTCAAGCAGGAAATCGAAAAGGCTGGAGTGCCAGACATCACCGCCGCATGGTGCCATGAGGCTGGAGGTGCGCGTATGTTGCTCGCCATCTCGATGAAGCAGCGTTATCCCGGTCACGTCAAGCAGGTCGGGCACATTGCCAGCCAGTGCCACGTGGGTGCCTACGCCGGCAAGTACGTGGTGGTGGTGGACGACGACGTGGACGCGTCCAACCTGGAGGAGGTGATGTGGGCGATGACGACGCGTTCAGATCCGGCCACCTCGATCGATATCATCACCAACTGCTGGAGCACGCCACTCGACCCCCGGCTAACTCCGGAGGATAGGGAGAAAGGTAACTTCACTAATTCGAGAGCGATCATCGATGCCTGCAGGCCGTTTCACTGGCGCGATAAGTTTCCGCTGGTCAATCGCCTCAGCCCTGAGGACTTGCGTCAGGCGCGCCAGAAGTTCGGCTATCTGCTCGGCTGAGACAGGCGTTGATGCATGAATAGGAACGGAACGGAATTCGGTTTTCTGGCGAATATGAGGTAACCGCAATGGCGGTCGCCACGTGCGTCTTGCCCGTGCCGGACCCGCCGATGAGAACCGCGTTTTGCGCCGTCTCGGTGAACTCCAGTGTGCTCAATTGGTTGACCAACATCTTGTCCACCCTGGAACTCTCGAAGTCAAAGCCCGCCAGGGCACGGTGTGGTGGAAACTTGGCCGCTTTCATTTTGTGGCGTACCGATGCAAACGCGCGTGGTTCGTTTTCGGGTCGCAGCAAATGTTCGATCAACCAGCGCGAGGTTTTTATGCCCACGTCGTTTGGTTTGCCCTCGCACGTTGTCAATTTATCCAGGCCCCGGCCATGCCGTGCGGGCGCAACTCCTTGAGCTCGGTGCTGATATCACAACGCGTGGGTGATTTCCACCATGGCTTCACCAAGCAGGCTGTCGTAGCAGCCTGTGTCGGCCACTGGCAGCTCTTTGAGTTGCAGGGTGCTCTCAACGCTCTGGGGCAGCTCGCTGCGTTCAGACGCGCCAATACGTTGAGGACGTGTTCGGTGCTGAGTACCCCAGATTCAATGACCAATTCCACCGCCTCCAGCACCGCCTCCAGGCCGTGACTGGAGACGCAATTGAGCACTTGGGCCATGATTTTGCCACCCCCCGTCGTGACGCATCAGCCCATGGCGCAAACGCAGCAATGGCATCGACGCATTGGCAAAGGGAGCCCCGTTTCTCAGGGCGCCGGGGTTGCGCTGTATCAGTGCGATGGAGTGTTGCCATTCATAGCAGATGTGACCCCGGTCGGCCAGGTGCTCATGGCTGGGCACGATGGCCTCGTCGCTGGCGATCTCAACCCGGCTGGGGTACAGCCGGGTGCTCGCACGCTGGCCTGCCAATTCACACGGCACCGAACAACGGTTGCGGGCCACCACCACCAGGCAGGTGCTTGCTGCCTTGGCTGAGCGCTTCACGTAGCCATCAAACGCCGTCGGCATGGGCAAAGCTGCTCTATTTGCGGCTCTGCAAATCGATCCAGATGCGCCGACGGCTGTCCTGCACATTCTTCTCGACAACGCCGTTCTCGCCAGCCACTGGCGACGTTACAGAAATCAGCGCCAAACAGATGGTGTGATCACATGACGGCAAAGCGGGCATAGACAGTTCCCCAAACGTGTTCACCGCACTAAATGGGTCCCAGATATTCCGTTCCCTTGATCACTGCACGCCCTGGCTGCCCCTGCACACAACAACCTTGTCAAGGCAGGCCGCTAGCCAGAAGCTATAAGCGTCCGGATTTTGCTTCACATCCGCACCCAACTTCGTCATCTCCATCCATTTCCAATCATCAGCCTCGTTTCGGTTAAGCGCCGGCACCCCGTCATAGCGGCCAAAAAAGACGTGGTCATACTCGTGCTCGATTAGACGATTCATGAAGGTCGCCCGGTACATGAAGCTGAAGGCCTTCGAAAGTTCACACTCAACGCCCATTTCCTCCCGTAACCGCCGACTTGCAGCGCTGATGCTGTCCTCCTCAGGACGCGGATGGCCACAACACGTGTTGCTCCAAAGCCCCCCCGAGTGGTACTTGGTAGACGCTCGCTGCTGCAGCAACAGCCGATTGTCGGCATCAAAGACGAAAACGGAAACAGCGCGATGCAATTTTCCGCTCCGGTGAGCGGACATCTTGCCAGCAACACCGGTTACGTTGTCACTCACGTCCACCAATACAACTTGTTCTTCCACAGGTCACCACCCCAAAAATGAAGCCAATTTGGCGCCCCTAAACCTCAGAATATCCAGCCAAATAACAACTGAACCACTAACACTCGTTCTTCGGATCTGCCGCGTCAACATTGGTTGATGTGGACCAGGAGAATCTCCTAAATATAAGTCCAATATATGGACAAAATATCCTGATACATTAAATCATATTCAATCTAAAGCTGGCGACTAGTCTATCAATATATGTTTGTGTTGACAAGAAAGGTACAAGTGCAATAATGTCATATTATGGACGCTTGAATAAGAAACCTCTCTATGGAAAGAATCAACAACCAACCCAGCGCCGGCACCCAGAGCATCGAACGAGCCGCTCATCTCCTGCGCATCATCGCTTCCCGCAATAGCGCCGGGCTACGCTTAGTCGATATTTCGAAGCAAGCAAGGCTTGAACGCCCGACAGCGCATCGCATCCTGAAGTGCCTGATATCCGAGGGATTGGTTAGACAGAATCCGGAAACGCGCCATTATTTTCTCGGCCATCTCATCTTCGAACTCGGGCTGGCAGCAACTTCAAGCTTTAACCTTCGGGATATCTGTCACCCGTCGCTCGTACGGCTCGCCGAGAAATCCGGTGACACCGTTTTTCTGACGATAAGAAGCGGTGCCGACTCTGTTTGCATAGACCGTGTGGAAGGGTCATTTCCGATCAAAACACTTACCCTGGACGTTGGAACGCGCCGGCCATTGGGTGTGGGTGCTGGAGGATTGGCGCTTCTGATGAAATTGCCCGAGCAGACCCAAAAAGAGATCGTCTCCGCCAACGCCCTTCGCCTGACCACATATAGCAACCTGACAGTACCCGCTTTGATGACGATGCTGCAGCGTTGTCAGCAACTTGGCTTCGTGCGAAATGATTCGCAAGTTACCCCAGGCGCCACATCGGTTGGCCTGCCGATCAGCTCCCGGTCCGGAGAACCCATACTAGCAATCAGCATTGGCGCAATATCGAGCCGAATGAAAGAAGAGCGGCAAAAGGAACTTGTGTCGATGATTAAAGCAGAGATAAAAGTCTTGGAAAGCTCCATCGATGACACCGCCCATCCCTGAGTAAAAAGTGGCTCCGCTGGTTTGAACGACATTCCCCGATCTATAGGTGGACTGCGGGCGGGTTGCCAACGGTGCCGAGTTGTGCACAGCGGCGGTCGGCGCTTGTGAATCTCCCCGTGGCGATTCAGTTTCCATTCGACGATCTACGTGGGGTGCAGCTCAAAATGCTTGGTCAACTCCGCCAAGGTTCTGTCTTCGCCCAAAGCGGCCACGGCTACTTGGGCCTTGAACGTCAGCGCGTGGGTGCGGCCGGTGCACCGCGCTGATTTCCTGGCCGAGGAAAACTTCTTGACACCAGGCCTGCATTGGCCTGGCGTCAAGCCCGGAGTTTCCACTTATTGGGCTGTTCAGATTTGCGAAGCCGCTTCCGTGCGCCGGCAATCCTGACTTCTGAACAGAAAGGAAATCGGGTCGCGGTTAGGAACTGTGATCAAAGTCAACACGATCAGCGGCCCTGTCCTGCAACTAAGTTCTGGATATCGCCTAAAAAAAGTGACGAATGCCGAAGTTAAATGCTTTGTCTCCAGTTCCTGTATCAGTAGCATTGCCTACCTTGAAAGCGGCGCCATTGCTATTGCTGATACGCGCGTAAGAGGAGTACAGCTGTGTGCGCTTGGACAAACTATAGATATAGCCGATTCCCAACTGGTTCGCATCCCTATTTGCCCCAGTTTTGTCATTGTGGCGAATGTAGGATGCAAGTATCTTGCTGGCACCGAACGGTACTGATACACCTATAATGGCGTCGTCGCTGTCTGCCGTACCAGTGCCCTTGTTGATGGCATAACCAAGATTCGCTTTGGCAACACCAAAGTTATAACTCCCTGCCAGTAGGGTATTCTTTGTACTGTCTGTGGCTGTAGCGTTATTCAGTTGATTCTGCGCCAGCCTGACATTCAACGCGCCGTGTTCGTAACCAATGGAAAAGCCTGTGGTGCGGTTGCCTGCACTGTTGTCAGCGACTCCACCGAACCCATAAGCGACTTTTGCAGAAAATCCACTCAGCTTTGGTGTCGCGTATTGCACCATGTTGTTTACGCGAGAATCGAGCGCCATGATGTTGCCCGCCCGACCAGCTAGGCTGACCGCATTGAACGGGTCCGCCACCTGGTTCACCGCCCAGTAATAGGGTGAATACTGGCGACCCAATGTGACAGCGCCGAAATTACCCGATAACCCGACATATGACTGGCGACCGAACAATAAACCGCCTTGTGTTGAAGCGCCGGTGCCGATATCGAAGCCGCTCTCCATGACGAAATTGGCAGAAAGGCCGCCACCAATATCCTCCTTGCCTCTGAACCCAATGCGGGACCCAGACGCGATGCCACTGCTCAGATGCGTGACACTGCCTGCTGCGCCGCCGCTTTCGTAAACCAAGCCGCTATCGGCGATGCCGTAGATTGTGACTGACGATTGAGCGAAAGCGGCTCCTGGGGAAATTCCGATTAGTGCGATGGCAATGAATGAATGTTTCATGTGATGTCTCTCTCCTATAGTTGATTGTGTTTCCAGCGTTTCCAGTCTTGCAAATCTGACGGGTATGAATTCCGCCATCGTCCAGAGCGAACTTTCAGTCTCGCGACTACTGTTCGGCCCTCGATTGTCTGGGTGCTCCTCCGAGTTTCACGCGAAGGCACCCTGCCTTTGATAATCGGCGTACTGTTTCTCTGTCAATCCGAGAAACTCCTGAAAGACGAGCGCATTGTGCTCGCCGATCAGCGGAGCGGCTGCCATCACCTCGCCGGGCGTATCGGAAAGCTCAAACGCCGAGAAATAGCAGCTCAGATCGCCGATCGCTCCATGCAAACGGCGCCGCCATATACGACGGTACAAAAGTTGCGGATCGCGAAACAGGTCGGCAATGGTACTCACCGGGTAGGCATGAACCCGAGCGGCCTGGAAAAGGGTAGCAGCAGCGGCGGCGTCTTGAGTCAGCGTCCACTGGGCGATGATCGCGTCCAGTTCCGGGCCATTCGCCTTGCGCTGTTCCAGGGTGGCAAAACGCGGTTCCACCGCCAGTTCGGGGCGCCCCACTGTCCTGGCAAAACGACCGAACTCGTCGTCGGTCCAACAGGAAAGCGCCAGCCACTGCCCGTCCCGACATTGATAGGCATCGTGCGGCGCGGCATTGGGGTTACTGTTGCATGCTCGGTCAGCGATGCCACCGCTGGTGTGGTAGTCAAGCAAGGCGCCAGCGACAAACATCAGACCGCTTTCATATTGCGCCAGATCAACCCACGCCCCTTGTCCAGTTCGCCGCTGTCGATCAAGTGCCGCCAGCACCGCCGTGGCCCCCAAAGTCGACGCGATGAAATCGATATACGGCCCATAGAGCAACATCGGCGGTCCGTCCGGGCTACCGGTCAAGCCGCAGAAGCCGGCGAGCGCTGACAGCTGAGAACCGAATCCCGGGGTTTGCGCGCGCGGCCCGGTTTGCCCCATGTTGCAACTCGAAATCATGACAATCCCCGGATTCAGCTTCCGCGCTTTCTCATAGTCGAGCCCGAGGCGGGACATCACCTCCGGCCGCATGTTTTCGATGACGATGTCGGCCCAGCCAACCAGGCGCTGTGCCAACGCGATGCCGACATCAGTCTTGAGATCCAGCGTCACCCCATACTTGGAGTCGTTGAAAATCGCAAAACATCCGCTGCGATCCGGCCCAGGCCGGCCGTCCTTGAACGGTGGATACTCATTGCGAAAACCGTCCGGGCGCTGGTGTGATTCGACGTGTACGACCGTCGCACCAAAGGTTGCCAGCATCTTGCCAATGTGCGGCCCAGCCGCGTAAGCGCCAAACTCCACCACCTTCACGCCGGACAGGGCTTGCGAAATTGCACTCATACGAACGGCACCTCTTCAGTGATGTCGATGCGTTCGACCGCATGGCCGTCAGTCCCCAATTCGGCCAGCAGTCCTTCAATATCAACCTCTTTGCCAGGGAAATGGCGCAATGGTGCGCGCACTCGGTCGATGATCGCAAAACTGCCGCAATGTCGCTGGGGCTCTCCCTGTGAGTCCGGCAAATCCTGCCAGAAATTCCGCGCTGTTAGCTGCGGGTCGCTGGCGATATCGGGCATGGTCGATACGGGGTAACCCAGCATCTCACGCTGGCTAGCTTGCTCCAGGAATTCGCTCTTGGCAATCCGCATGAAAAAGGCGGCGACCGGTCGTTCCAGCGCGTCCACCTCTTCCTGGGTGGCGATCTTCGGATCGAACCGCTTCCAGTCGACCTGTTCCAGCGCACCGAGGTCCGCGCCCCGCTCACGCATCCACGCGACCAGTTGAACGTTGGTGCGTCGGCCCGCCGGCCCGCCGTAGAGGACGAAGTTGATATAACCGTCAGCACAGGGCCAGAAGGCACGGTAGCGCGCGCCGTTGATCGAACGCCCGGTAATATATGCTCCGGCCCGGGTCGGAACAGTTCCTTCCATATCCCAGAATGCCGGCGCGTGTGAGAGCGCCAGGATCACGGCCGATTGTGCCGAGACATCCACGTGTTGCCCCCCTCCACCCGAGACAGTACGGTGAAAAAGCGCCATGAGCGCTCCCACCGCGGCCTGTGCCCCGGCCCAGCAATGGGACTGCGGGACGCTGACGCGCATTGGCTTCCCCTTGGGCTCACCGGCCAGCGACATGGCGCCCCCTGCCGCCATCATCTCGATATCAGAAGCCAGCCAGTCGGCCCGCGGGCCGCTGGAACCGAACGGCGTGACCGAGACATGAATCAGCCTCGGGTTGATCTGCTTCAGCCGCTCCACTCCAAAGCATCGAGAACAAGGATCATTGGGTTGCGCCGACTCGATCAGGACGTCAAAACCGGCGATCAGCCGATCAAACGCCAATTGCCCGGCAATGGTTTCAAGGTCGAGCCGCAGCAGGCGCTTGTTGACGTTGTAGGCTTGCCAGTCGGCGCCATCAATACTGGCCCCGGGCGCCTCGACCTTGATCACATCCGCTCCGAGATCGGCCAGCAAGCGGCCGGCTAGCCAGCCAGTACGGTTGCTGACATCAAGGACGCGGTAAGCCGCAAGCATTCATCTTCCTTTTGGTTTTGGTTCTGTTACCGCCCGGTCCGGGCCAGCGACAGCACCCAGCCTGCCATGCGCGACTTCATCTTCTCGATGTCTTTTTCATTGAAGAAGTTTTCCGGCTTGACCAGATCCACCCCATAAACCGGACGGTGGAAGTCATTCTCGTAGCCGTAAGGCACCGTTGCATCAATTCCCATACCACCCTCAAAGTGGGTATTGGAAGCGGTCCACTGCTTATCGCCCGAAGTCATGCGTTCCGCCGGCATGAAGGTCTGGCCACGCCCGCCTGGAATCGGATTGAGAATGTCCGTTCTCGGGTTCACGCGCGTCGTCAGGCACCACATGATGTCGTCCATCGAATAGATATCGACGTCCTCGCTCACCGCGATAGCCACACGCATGCCCTGTGAGCAGGACAGGATCGCCCCAAGAAAGTTACGCTGCCAGCCTTCCTCAATTTGGTTGCGCTTTTTGACTTGGATGATGCAGCCGCCCCAGTCGGTCATGCAGTAGGGGATATGTACGTTCTGCACAATGCCCGGCTGCAGGCGCTCGCACAGGGCAAAAATTGCCGATTCACGCACTGAAGTATCGATATTGGAGTCGTCCGCGGTATGCACCCCAAGCGGGAAGATGATCGGCTTGCCTGCCCGCTTACGCATGGTGATCGCCGTGACGTGGAACGTCGGCGCTTTGTAGGCCTTGCCCATGTAACCAGCCCATTCAGGATGAAAATGGAAGCGGCCCTGGACATCGGCGGCTTCGGACTCGGCGGTCTCGTAGCGTTTATCGCGCGGATGCAGGTAACCTTCAAGCACATATTCAGCATCAGCCAGCGTATAGGCATCGATGGTGCGGCACTTGACGAGACGAACAGGTGTACCCTGGATGGCACCGGCGATGCCGATCTCGTCGCAACCCTTGGGCAAAATTGCATAGTCGAAGCCGGAACCAGCGACGAAGGTGCACGACGGAGGAACGCCAAAACACATAGTGAGTGGAATTGGCTCCTCGTCCTTGTAGTGTTCGGTCATCACCTGCCACATATGGGATCCAGGAGATATCTGGAAGGTCCCGACGTCGCCCCACCGGAAGTTCATGCGGTTATAGCCAATGTGACTACCGCCGTCAAAATATGGGCCGACAACGCAGGAAATACCCGAACCAATGGTCAATTCGGTCTCTAGCGGGGTGTGCTTAATGGCCGTCAGCCACTTATTGACGTCAATATTTTCGGTAATTACATCCTCCTGAACCGGGGCATCTTCCTGCTCGATGATTATTGGTTTGAGCGGATGATCGATGGCACGCGCAACCTTTTTTACGCGGTCCAGCGAGCTTTCCCAACCGAACATGTCTTCGACAATTCGGATATCACCGAACAGATTGGTGATGGCACGAGCATACGGCATGCCCTTAACATTGTTGAACAACATCGGCAGGCTACCGTCGAAAATCTTCTGCAGGCCAGTAATCTCAAGATCTGGATTGACCTCCTTGTCGGTTTCGATCAAATAGCCCTTGGTCCTGAACCATTCCAGTGTCGACCGTAGACTCGTGACATCCTTGACACTGGTCTCGGCTACCGCCTTATTTGCTTTGTCATTCATTGCACTTTCTCCTTTATCTTGCGTTAAGTTAAATATTGGGGTGACGTGTTATCTTCGCGGCTGAAGATTTGCGACTTTCTTTCCACGCATCTCTCCGTCCCAGCGCCGCGCAAAATCGGCCGGAATCCCGAATTGGTCAAGAATTCGAGCAACAACGTGATCGACCATATCGTCAAGCGATTCCGGGTGGTTATAGAAGGCTGGCATCGGCGGCATGATCGTCACGCCCATGCGAGACAGCTTGAGCATATTTTCCAGATGCACGTCGCTGAGCGGCATTTCCCGCGTCACCAGCACCAGTTTGCGTCGCTCCTTGAGAATCACATCTGCCGCCCGGTGGACCAGGTGATCGCCAGTTCCGTGGGCAATTGCAGCCAAACTGCGCATTGAGCACGGCACGATGACCATCCCTTCCGTAACGAATGACCCCGAGGAGATCGACGCCCCCATATTGCCTTCAGAATGATCCACCGCAGCCAAAGCCCGGACCTGTTTGGCGGCATAGGTGGTTTCGTGTTCAATAGTCTGGATAGCCCACTTGCTGAGAACCAAGTGGGTTTCAACATCCGTGCCCTTTAATGCTTCAAGCAAGCGGACGCCGAAAATAGCCCCGGTAGCACCAGTGATGCCGACAATAAGTCGCTTCATTTACCCCTCCTAAAACGAGCTCACTAGCTTTTGAATCAACATTGGTTATAAATCCATAATATGGACTTTTCCATAAAGGAGTAATTAGCCATTAGAGAACTATTTACCCAGTAACCTTAGAGATTGAGGCTCTACTATACGGCCTATTCTGGAACAAATAACATAAGAGCTCCAACATTAATTCCATGATATGGACTTAAGCGCATGACTTGCGCTGGTAGCTTTTTCAAACAAGAGGGAGCGTAGTAGTCTGTACCGCGCAACGATTTCAAAGCAAATATTTTCGTCGCTCATGCAACAATCGCCGCATGAAGCCCGAGCAGTATGTCCAGCAAAAAGCCGCCGCATCCGGCAGCAGCTTTTATTACGCTTTCCTGTTTTTGCCCCCGGCGCGGCGCGCCGCCATCACGGCTTTTTACGCCTTTTGCCGCGAAATCGACGATGTGGCCGATGACGTCACAGACCCCGGCGTGGCACACACCAAGCTGGCCTGGTGGCAAGGAGAGGTCGCCAAATCGTTTGCCGGCAGTCCGTCACATCCGGTAATGAAAGCGCTGATGCCACAGACTGCTGCCTACGGCATTGAAGCACGGCATTTGCAGGCCGTCATTGAGGGTTGCCAGATGGATCTGGCGCAAAACCGCTATCCCAATTTCCCAGCCTTGCAGCGCTACTGCCATCTGGTGGCAGGCATCGTCGGCGAGGTGGCTGCACGCATTTTTGGCCAGACCGAAGAAGCCACCACCGCCTACGCCCACAAGCTGGGACTGGCGTTGCAACTCACCAACATCATTCGTGATGTGGGCGAAGATGCGCTGCGCGGCCGCATCTACCTGCCAGTCAATGAATTGCAACAGTTTGACGTGAAGGCAAGCGAGATTTTGAAGCGCCAGTATTCCGAACGCTTCAGTGCGCTGATGCAATTCCAGACCGGGCGGGCGCTGGCGCTCTATGACGAAGCGCTGGCGCTGCTGCCGCAGGCCGACCGCCGCAGCCAAAAGCCCGGCCTCATGATGGCCAGCATTTACCGCACGCTGCTGCGCGAAATTGCCGCCGACGGTTACCAGGTGCTGCACCAGCGCGTCAGCCTCACGCCGCTGCGCAAGTTCTGGCTGGCGTGGAAGACGCAGGCCTTTGGGCATCTGGCCTGAAACGCCCGCCAGGCCGCAAGCCATGAAAGTCGCCATCGTTGGAGCGGGCTGGGCGGGCTGCGCCGCAGCAGTAGAAGCCACGCGCCTGGGTCACCAGGTCGCACTGTTTGAGTCTTCGCGCATTGCGGGCGGTCGCGCCCGATGCGTTGCGGCCACGCTAGCCAGCCAGAGCGTTACCCTTGACAACGGCCAGCACATCCTGATTGGTGCCTATTCAGCAACCCTGCGCCTGATGGCCGACCTGGGCGTGGACGTGAACGCGAGCCTGCTGCGCCTGCCGCTGAACTTGCGGTTTCCCGATGGCAACGGCCTGAAGCTGCCACGGCTGCCCGCGCCGCTGGATGCCTTCATTGGCATTCTGGGCGCCACCGGCTGGTCATGGTCCGACAAGCTGTCGCTGCTCAAGCTGGCGATGAACTGGCGACGCAACGCGTTTCAGTGCGCTCCGGGGCTGTCGGTCACCGATTTGTGCCGCGGCCTTGCGCCCATCCCGATGACGTCGCTGATCGAGCCGCTGTGCGTGTCGGCGCTGAACACGCCAGCGCATCGCGCCTGTGGGCAGGTGTTCTTGCGCGTGCTGCGCGATGCGTTGTTTTCGGCTGGCGGCGGCTCCAACCTGCTGCTGCCGCGCGTCGATTTGAGCGCCCTGCTGCCCAATGCCGCACTGGCCTGGCTGGCAAAGCAAGGCAGCCCCGCGCGGCTGGGCTGCCGCGTGCAACGGATCGCGCCCATCGCCTCCGGCTGGCAGGTCACCACGGATGGCGACGCGGCCTTCGACCGCGTGCTGCTGGCCTGTCCACCGCTCGAAGCCGCACGCCTGGTGGAGGACAGCGGAGTGGCGGCCGGCCTGTGGCTGGCGCAGGCGCGAGGCCTGCAGCATGAATCCCTGACCACCGTTTATGTCCACGCACCGCGGGCGCGGCTGCGCCAGCCCATGCTGGCGCTGCATTGCGGCGGTGCCGATCCGGCGCAGTTTGTATTCGACCGCGGGCAGCTGGGCGGTCCGGCGGGGCTACTGGCGTTTGTGGTCAGCGCCAGCACGGGCGACAGCACCACACTGACGCAGCAGGTGCTGGCGCAGGCGGCCCGCCAATTGCGGCTTAACGCACTGCAACCGGTGCAGACCATTGTGGAAAAGCGCGCCACCTTTGCCTGCACACCGGGCTTGCAGCGTCCCGCGCTCGAAGTAGTTCCCGGCCTGCTGGCGTGTGGTGACTACGTTGCCGGACCGTATCCGGCCACGCTGGAAGGCGCCGTGCGCTCAGGGCTGGCAGCGGCGCTTGCCATCGGATAAATGGCGCTCTGACACCTTCGAGGCCGGTGCTTGGCGCGACAGGCGCAGTGCCATTGGGTGCATCCAACTGTGGCTTGCCGGTTCATATCCCTGTCATCTTTTGGAGCCATGATCGACGTTTCATTTCCCTGGGAGATGCCCATGAAGCTTCACAAGACCGACCGAGCCCGTGCTGAATTGAAACCCGGCGTGCGAACCCTCAGCCAGCGCGATCGCACCTTGTTGCTGATGGCTGATGGCAGCAAGTCGGTGCAGGACTTTCGCCCGCTGTTCGATGGCAACGGCGAGGGTATTGCACTGCGTTTGTTGCGCGAGGGTTTTCTCCAAGTCCACCCGGCCCCGAAGCCTTCCTCGCTCGCGGCACCTGCACCTGCACCTGCACCTGTACCCCAACGCACCGCGGTTGCCGCAACCCGCGCTCCCGCCTCCACACAAACCAGCCCAAACGCCACACCCGTTGCGATTACGGCCGACCAATTTGAAGGCAAGCGCTCGCTGGCCACGACCCGCATGTTCCTATTTGATATTTGCGAACGCATGTTTGCCCGCCGCGGTCCTGACATGGCCGACCACTTTCGGGGGGCACTGCGAAGCGCGCGAGATCGTGAAGCCATGCTTGCGGCCGCACGTGAAATGATCGAGGAAATTGAAAAAATTGCAGGCCACGAGCGCGCCGACTCCATCAGCGAGCGCATTGCCATGCTGCTACCGGTCATTTCA
>JAHFQQ010000175.1 GCA_023259235.1 Polaromonas sp.
TGAGCAGCACCCTGAACCAGGTGCAGCGCGTGCTCGACCAGGTGATTCGAGCGGTGGAATTCCTGTTTGGCTTTACGCTGGCGACCGGTCTGGTGGTGCTGTTCGCGGCGATCACGGCAACGCGCGAAGAGCGTGCCCGGGAGTTTGCCATCATGCGCGCGCTGGGCGCCAGCAGCGTGCTGTTGCGCCAGGTGCAGCGCGCCGAGCTGGCCGGTGTCGGCCTGCTCGCCGGTTTTCTGGCGTCCGTGGCCGCGCTGGCCGTGGGCTGGGCGCTGGCACGCCATGTGTTTGACTTCAGCTGGACCGGTTCCTGGACCGTGCCGATCTTTGGCAGCCTGGCCGGTGCCGTCCTGGCATTGGCCGCCGGCTGGTGGGGGTTGCGCGCCGTACTCAATACGCCCGTGGTCGAAACGCTGCGTCGCGCGGCTCAGTGAGTCGCCCGCGCTAGCTTAAAACATGCGCCCGCAAAACTACCGGTGACCGCCGCCATGAGAACCTCGACCACCACCATGAAAACCCCCGCCGCCGCCATGAAAACTCCGACCGCCATGAAAACTCCGACCACCACCTGAGTGAAAGCCGAAGTTGAAAAAGATGGGTGGCCCCAGGTACATGGGGTCGTAGTAATAAGGGTAGTAATACGGGTAGTAATACGGGACTGTATTGACGGGCGCCGCCGCATAAACGGGCTGACCATTGGCGTCCATGCCGTACGCATAGGGTCCGGGGTAGGGGGGAGCATAAACCGCGCACCCGCCCATCGCAGACAGCGCAACCAGCGAAAAGATCAGGCGTTTCGCCACGCCTTTCGGAAGTTTTTTCATGCCCGTTAGAGATGCAGTTCATACCCGTAGTTCAGCAGGATTTTGCTTGTTACATCTTCGATGCGGATGAATATGTCAATTCCACGACCGGTGCCGCCCCCGGCCAGCTACACCTGCACCAAGGCCGTAATTTTGCGAAGCCGCTCAATCCCTCGCCTTTCCAGACTTTGACGGCGACTGGCGGGGCGGCAGTCTGGATTGGCAGCGGCTTATGTTGCTATTTATTCAGGAGCTATCTGCGCTGGTCCTGCTTGGGCTAAAGCCATTTTTTCTTATGAATTTTCGGAATGGGCTCAACCCTGCGCCAGCAGCACCACCAGCGCACCCGCTCCGCCCTCGGCGGGCCGCGCCTGCACAAAGGCCAGCACTTCCTGCTTCTGGATCAGCCAGCCCTGTACCCGTCCCTTGAGTACCGGGGTCTTGCCGGGCGAGCCCAGGCCCTTGCCGTGCACCACGCGCACGCAGCGCAGGCCGGCGCCGTGGGCGTCCTTGATGAACTGGCCAAGGGCCTGGCGCGCATCTTCGCGGCGCAGGCCATGCAGGTCAAGCTGGCCCTGAATGCGCCAGTCGCCGCGCCGCAGTTTGCGCGCTACGTCCGGGCCCATGCCGGGTCGGCGAAAGCTCAGGGCTTCGTCGGTGCCGAGCAGGCTTTCCACGTCAAACTCGTCGGAGAGGGCTTCGCGCATCACGGCCAGCTCGTCGCGCTGCTGCTGCGCGGCAATCGGCGCTGGCGCTGCCGCCTTCAGGCTGGCTTTGTGGCCGGGCAGGTGTTTGGCTGGCAAGGCCTTTACCGGGCCAATGGCGCGTGCAAACAGTTCCTTTCCGGCTTTGGCTTTCGCCGCTTCGGCCAGTTGGGCGGCAACGCGCTCCTGTTCCAGCCGGGCGCGCGCCTCGATCTGGCGCTTGACAGCCCTGAGGTCTTTCAAGTCCTTGAGGGGGGCGTCTTGGGGGCGCTTTGGAGCGGATCGGTGGGGCACGGTGCCGTGGATGCTAAAGCAGTCCCATTTCGGCCATCGAGACAGCCTGGGTACCTGTCACCACAAAATGGTCAAGCACACGCACATCGACCAGGGCCAGCGCAGCCTTGAGCGTGTGCGTCAGCGACTCGTCGGCGCGCGACGGCTGGGCCGAGCCGCTCGGGTGGTTGTGCGCCAGCACCACGCTGGCGGCGTTGAGCGCCAGCGCCCGCAGCACCACCTCGCGCGGGTACACGCTGGTCTGTGTGAGCGTGCCGCGAAACAGCTCCTCCAGCACAATCAGCCGGTGCTGGCTGTCCAGAAACAGCACGGCGAATATTTCATGCGGCCGGCCGCCAAGCTGCAGTTGCAGGTAGTGGCGCACCGCCTGCGGCGTGGCAAACAGCGTTTTTTCCTTCAGCTCTTCGGTCAGCGCGCGGCGCGCCAACTCCAGCACGGCGACCAGCTCGGCGCGCTTGGCCGGGCCCAGCCCCTTGATGGCTTTGAGCGCGTCGGGGCTGGCGTGCAGCAGCCCGGCCACCCCGCCGAATTTTTCCAGCAACTCCTGGCCCAGTTGCAGCGCATTTTTTCCCGGCAGTCCGGTCCGCAGCAGCAGCGCCAGCAGTTCTGCATCGCCCAGTGCGCCGGGGCCGCGGGCGAGCAGTTTTTCACGCGGGCGGGCGTCCTCTGGAAGGTCTTTGATCAACATGGAAAGGCAATCGGTAAGGACGTTCGCGTCAGGGGCAAATGGTATTTTCTACAATAGGGCAGTTTACAAACACTTGCCAGCCGTGCCGGCTGGCGCCGAAAGTTTCAGGTTCACCATGGAAACCGCCCCTCACGTTAACCCACCCGTCATTGAGCCGGGCTCCTTCCTGACCCTGCATTACCGCATGGCCGGGCCGGATGGCGCCAACATCATCAACACCTTTGACGGCAAACCCGCCACCCTGAGCCTGGGCACGGGCCAGTTGTCGCCCGCCATCGAGCAGCGCCTGCTCGGCCTGCCGGAAGGCACGCGCGCCACTTTCGAGCTGGCCGCGGGCGAGGCCTTTGGCGAGCGCAACCCGGCGCTGCTTCAATGGGTGGCGCGCAAGTTGCTCAACCAGTTGGGCGACCCCGACGAGGCCTACAAGGCCGGCGATGTGGTGCAGTTCCCCACCCCCGACGGCATGGGCCAGTACGCTGGTGCGGTGCAGCAGGTCAAGGGTGATCAGGCGGCGGTGCAGTTTGACTTCAATCACCCGCTGGCTGGCCAGCCGGTGGTGTTTGAAGTGCAGGTGATTGGCATCCTGTGAACAAGCCACAGGAAATCATTCTTGCCGCGCCGCGCGGTTTTTGCGCCGGCGTCGACCGTGCCATTGAAATTGTCGAGCGCGCCCTGAGCAAGTTTGGCGCGCCGATTTACGTGCGCCATGAAATCGTGCACAACACTTATGTGGTGAATGATCTCAAGGCCAAGGGGGCAATCTTTATTGAGAGCCTGTCCGACGTGCCGCCCGGCGCCACGCTGGTATTCAGCGCCCACGGCGTGAGCCGGGCCGTGCAGGAAGAGGCCGCGGCGCGCGGGTTCCGGATATTTGACGCCACCTGCCCGCTGGTCACCAAGGTCCATGTGGAGGTGGCCAAGCTGCACAAGGAAGGTTACGAGTTCATCATGATCGGCCACAAGGGCCACCCCGAGGTGGAAGGCACCATGGGCCAGCTCGACGGCGGCATCCACCTGGTGGAAACCGTGGCCGACGTGGCGCGCATTTCGCCTTTGCAGACGGAGCGGCTGGCAGTGGTGACCCAAACCACGCTGAGTGTCGATGACGCGGCCGAGATCAACGCGGCCATCAAGGCGCGCTTTCCGCAAGTGCGCGAGCCCAAGCAGCAGGACATCTGCTACGCCACGCAAAACCGGCAGGACGCTGTCAAGCTGCTCAGCCCGCAGGTCGATATCCTGATCGTGGTGGGCAGCCCGACCAGTTCCAACAGCAACCGCCTGCGCGAACTGGCCGCCAAGCTCGGCACCGAGACCCACATGGTCGATGATGCCGGTGAGTTGCGGCGCGAATGGTTTGAAGGCAAGGGCCGCGTCGGCCTGACCGCCGGCGCCTCGGCCCCGGAAGTGCTTGTCGGGCAGGTGATTGAGCGCATCCGCTCGCTCGGCGCCGTTTCGGTGCGCAAGATGGATGGCATTGAAGAAACCATCAGGTTCCCGCTGCCCAAGGGACTCAAGGTTGATGCGCAGGGCCACCAGATCGAGCCCGGCAACAGCCGGTTGCATCACCAGAATTGATGCCATGGCTCTGACGCGCTATGAAATTGAGAGCTGTCATAGCACATTCGTAAAGGGCTACAGCCACTTTATTCGCACAACTCTGCTCTGGAAGCTGCCCGGCAAGGCGCTTGGCGTGGACTGTGCCGAAGTCTGGCTCAAGCTCGAACACTTGCAGACGGCCGGCAGTTTCAAGGCTCGCGGAATGCTCAACCGACTGCTGTCCAACCCGATTCCGGCCAGCGGCGTGATCGTGGCCTCCGGTGGTAACGCGGGCATTGCTACCGCGGCCGCGGCCAGGGAACTGGGTGTGCCGTGCGAGGTGTTTGTGCCGGAAGTCTCCAGCCTGGCCAAGCGCGGCAGGCTCGTTTCACTGGGGGCGCGCGTGGTCGTCACGGGCGCCGCGTACGCCGACGCGCTGCAGGCCTGTCTGCTCCGCCAGCAGGAAACCGGCGCGCTGCTCACCCATGCGTATGACCAGAGCGAAGTGCTGGTTGGCGCCGGCACGCTGGCGCTCGAAATCGAGCAGCAGGGCGGCGTGCCTGATTCGGTGCTGGTCAGCGTTGGCGGCGGCGGCTTGATTGGCGGCGTCGCCAGCTGGTTTGAGTCGCGCAGCCGCGTGGTCGCGCTGGAGCCCGAGGGCGCGCCCACGCTTTACCGGGCGCGGCTGGCGGGCCAGCCGGTCGATGTAGCCGTCAGCGGCATCGCCGCCGATTCACTCGGCGCCCAACGCATCGGCAGTCTGGCCTGGGCGGCTACACAAGCCCATGTGCGCGAGGCGCTGCTGCTCACCGACGCGTCGATTCGGGCGGCGCAGCTGTGGCTGTGGAACGAACTCAAGCTAGCCGTTGAACCGGCTGGCGCGTTGCCATTGGCGGCGCTGCAAAGCAGCCGATACGCGGCGCGTGCCGATGAGAAGGTGTGCCTGATTGTTTGCGGCGCCAACCTGGACCCGGCGAGCCTGAACTGAACACGATTTTTTGGGGTCAGAGCCCAAATTTTCTCAGCCAAAGGCTGACCCTTCGGGTGCGACGCATGGCGTCGCAGAAAAATTGGTGTCTGACCCCAATAAATCCCAAAATACAATTACCCCATGCTAGACATCAACCTGCTCCGTAAAGACCTGCCTTCCGCCATTTCCCGGCTGGAAACCCGCAAATCCCCGCAAACCTTTTTGGACGTGCAAGCGTTTCAGTTGCTGGAGACCGAGCGCAAGGCCTTGCAGATCAGGACCGAAGAGCTGCAAAACCAGCGCAATGTCCTGTCCAGGCAGATCGGCCAGCTCAAGGCCAAAGGGGAAGATGCCAGCGCCGTCATGGCGCAAGTGAGCAGTTCCAAGGCCGAGCTGGAGTCCTCGGGCGCCCGGCTTGAACAGCTTCAAAATGAGATGCAGGCGCTACTGCTGGCGGTGCCCAACCTGCCGCACGAGAGCGTGCCGCACGGACTGAACGAGCAAGGCAATGTCGAAGTGCGCAAGTGGAGCCCGGTGGAAGGTCCGGGCGGTGAGCCAGCGGCATTTTCGTTTGAAGTGAAGGACCATGTGGATGTGGGGCAGCCGCTGGGGCTGGACTTTGCCCTGGGCACCAAGCTCACGGGTTCGCGCTTTACCGTGCTCAAGGGACCGCTGGCGCGACTGCACCGGGCCCTGGCGCAGTTCATGCTCGATGTGCAAACGGCAGAGCATGGCTACACCGAGTGCTACACGCCCTATATCGTCAATGGCGACTCCCTGCGCGGCACCGGCCAGTTGCCCAAGTTTGAAGAAGACCTGTTTGCCACGAAAAAAGGCGGACAGGAAGGCGCGCTGGAGGCCGACAGTACGGCGCTGTACCTGATACCCACCGCCGAGGTGCCGCTGACCAACTTCATGCGCGACGAGCTTGTTCCCGAGGCCGATCTGCCGATCAGGCTCACGGCCCACACGCCGTGCTTTCGCTCGGAAGCGGGCAGCTACGGCCGCGACACGCGCGGCATGATCCGCCAGCACCAGTTCGACAAGGTGGAAATGGTGCAGATTGTTCATCCCGAGCACAGCTACGACGCGCTCGAAGTGATGACCGGCCATGCCGAAGCGATTTTGCAAAAGCTCGGCCTGCCTTACCGTGTCATGCTGCTGTGCACCGGCGACATGGGTTTTGGCGCCAGCAAGACCTATGACCTCGAAGTGTGGTTGCCGGGGCAAGACGCCTATCGTGAGATCAGTTCTATCTCGAACTGCGAAGCCTTCCAGTCGCGCCGGCTGCAGGCCCGGTTCAAGAACGCGCAGGGGAAAAATGAATTCGTTCACACCCTGAACGGCTCCGGCCTGGCGGTGGGGCGCACGCTGGTGGCGGTGCTGGAGAATTACCAGCGGGCCGATGGCTCGGTAGCGGTGCCCGAGGTGCTGCGGTCCTACATGGGCGGCATGACGCTGCTGGCGCCGCCGGCCTGATAGAATCACGGCTCGACACAGGAGAGGTGGCAGAGTGGTCGAATGTACCTGACTCGAAAGACAGTGTATTTGAAAACTAGGCAACGTAAGTAGCTGTTTTTAAACAGTATTTTGTGAAATTTGCTTCGAAAAAAGCTTGCAAAGATTTGCAAAGACAGTGAAATTCTGTCTTGTATGCGCTCTGTTAGAACTGCCGCTAACAGGGTGTGAGGTGATAGGAGCGGTGGCAGAGTGGTCGAATGTACTTGACTCGAAATCAAGCGTACCGCAAGGTACCGTGGGTTCGAATCCCACCCGCTCCGCCAACAGTAACGGTCTGCTGCTATTGAAAATATAGCGCAGACCGTTTTCTTTTTTGCAAAGTCCATCATTTTCAATCGTTTTTGCAACGCAGCGTGGTGGACGATAACCACGTCGTCCTCTCTCGACTACGCACGTGGCTTTATCGTGGTGCCCGTGGTTGGGGTATTCGAATGCGACAAACGTTGCCGCGACTGCGTTGCCTTCAATTGATCTGCACTTGCCCGCGCCTGTTTACCCAATTCAGTTGCCCTATCACGCGCCATTTTGGCGGTGTCCTTCAGCCGCTTGATCCGGCCTTCTTCAGCACTGGGCTGATCAAATTCTGCAAGTCTCATGGTTCATCCCCCAATAAACAGTATTTATCAGGGGATGCGCGGCTCACTTTAGCAACGTTGGGATTCCGATAACGTTGCCACGCCCATACTGGGCTTCCAACAGCGACTTGGCCGCTATTGTGTTCTGAGCCGTCACATGCACCCACACCATGATGGTGCCGATGCCGCCGGATCGTGCAACGCGCACATTGGCCTTGTACGTGTTCATGCCTTCTTTACCTTCTTGAAGCCAGCACGCAATGTGCGGCTGGCCTGATCAATCTGTTCATCCAATTCGCCGGCAGTGACCGCAGTCTTGATCACTTCCAGCGTGGCAATCAAGTCTGCCATGTCCGCTGTCTCAACAGCGTTCTTGCCTTTGATGATTTCCAGCGGCTTGGAA